>NZ_JBIMQP010000009.1:0-254981 GCF_043945315.1 Enterobacter cloacae complex sp. 2024EL-00227 | reverse complement strand
CCCGCACTCCACGCTGAATTATCAGACACCGTCTGAATTTGCAGCGGGCTGGAGAAAGGGTCATTCTGAGAATGAAGATTCCGACGTTACTAACTGAGTGTTGTATCTAATCGTGGGGGCAGGTCAGAGTTATAGAAATGGCTGTACCAGTACACCTCTTTTTGAAAGACGATGGCGGAGCAATGATCCGTGGCGGTTCTGATGTTGCAGACCGTGAAGGAAGTATAGAGCTCAGAGATCTGATTCATAACCTGAGCATTCCAACAGATGATGCAACGGGTAAACTTACAGGTACAAGGCAACACTCTGCTTTCAGTCTAACAAAAGCAATTGATTCATCTTCACCCTATCTATACAAAGCTGTGGCTACAGGTCAAACGCTTCATAGTGCTGAATTAAAGTTCTACCACATCAATGATGCTGGTCAGGAAGTGGAATACTTCAATATCCTTATGGAAGGGGTGAAGGTCATTTCAATAACTCCAATAATGCATGATACAAGAGATTGTCCCGGTACTGGTCACATGGAAAATGTATCTTTGCGATATGCAAAAATCACATGGAAAATTCTGGACGGAAATATTCAGTACACTGATGCGTGGAACGAACGCCCTGCAGCGTAGGCGTAAAAACGAGCAGCGCCGAGAGGCGCTGCAACAATTTACGCGGATGCCCGAACCGCAGGGCGCAGCCTGCTCAGGCTAAATACCACCGAACCCGTCGAGGCGATGACGGCTAACCACAGTGCAACCTGGATAGCATGTTGAGGGTCCCATCCTGCCGCCGCTCCCAGCAGAACCCCCACCACGGCGGCGCCGAGACACTGGCCGAATGTTCTGACGATCGACAACACGCCGGAGGCATAGCTGGCATGTTCCCGCGCCACGTTAGCGAGCATTTCCCGGTTATTGGGGCTCTGGAAGCAGCCAAACCCCATCCCGCATACCAGACTGCGCAGACAGATATTCCACACGGAAGGATTCTCCGGCAACGTGGCCAGCAGGACCAGCCCGCCGACAAAGACCATCAGCCCGAGGGTCGAGATGAGCGGTGCGGAGATCGTATCCGCCCAGCGACCCGCGTGTGGCGCGATCAGCACGATGCCAATCGGCCACGGGGTGAACAGCAGCGCCGACACCACCGGGCTGTAGCCATACACGCTCTGAAACAGGAACGGCAGCGCGACAAACGTGATCCCCTGGCTCACAAACGAGGCCAGCGAGGTCAGCGCGGCGAGGGTGAAGCGCCCGTTTCTGAACATCACCGGCGGCAGTAACGGATGTTGCGCGCGCCGAATCCGCCAGGTAAAGGCGAGGGCGCTAACCAGCGCGAGAACGCCCCAGAAGACGGCCTGCAGGTTAATGTGCTCCGTCACATGCTGAAGGCTGTCGGCCAGCATGATCGCGGAACCTAACAGGACGGCGGAGAGCACGGCGCCCGGCGCATCAAAGGGCGGTCTGTCAGCAACCGATTCCCGCGGCAAGGCCCGCCATGCCAGCAGCAGGGCGATGCTGCCCGGAATGAGGTTAATGGCGAAAAGCCACTGCCAGCTCAGGGCGTCCAGTATTGTTCCACCGAGTACCGGGGCAATCGCCGTGCTGGAGGCGATAAGCAGGGCGTGCAGCCCCAGAATGCGGCCCAGCAGTCGGCCCGGAAAAACGGACCGCAGGATCGCCGGGGCAATACTCAGGGTCGCCGCCCCGCCGATGCCCTGCAGAATTCGCATCCCGGTTAACATTTCCGGCGTTGTTGCCAGCGCGCAGCCGAGCGAGGTGAGCGTAAAGGTGGCGAGCCCGGCAAGAAACACCGGGCGATAGCCAACGCGCGCCGCCAGCGCCGCGAAGATGGCCAGCGTCATGGCCGCTGACAGCAGATAGCCGTTGGCAAACCACACCGCAACGTTCGCGGGCACCTGCATTGCCCTAGCCATGGAGGGGAGCGCGATGTTGATCATGGTGCCGTCAAAGACGCCCATCAGCGTGGTGGTCATGATGGCGGCCATCACCCTGGCGCGTTTATTACCGGGTAATCCTTCATCGCCGGGCAGGTTTGAAAATAGCGTCATCGTCGTTACTCCGGATAAGAATAGTGATGACGAAACTATAATCATGCGCTATACAGGGCGGAAGACGCAGCATTTGCACTTAATCGTTGCATATAACGCCTTATCTGAGGAGCCATCGTGTCCGATCCTGACTTTAACCTTCTGGTTGCGCTCGACGTTTTGCTGGCCGAAGCCAGCGTGGCGGGCGCGGCGCGACGTTTAAACCTGAGCACCTCCGCCATGAGCCGCACCCTGAGCCGGCTGCGGGAGGTGACCGGCGATGCTATTCTGGTGCGGGCCGGACGTCATATGGTGCTGACGCCCTGGGCCGAAGCCACCAGGGACCGCGCCAGAAGCGCCGTGCACGAGGCGAGGGCGGTGCTGCAGCCCTCCACAGACACGCTGAAGGTGGAAAGCCTTGAACGGCTGTTCACTATTCGGGCCAACGACGGTTTTGTCGTGGCGTTTGGACCTATGCTCATAGCCGCGGTGGCGAGCGTTGCACCCGGAGTGTGCATCCGCTTCGCTCCCAAACCTGAAAAAACGTCGCGCTATTTACGGGAGGGGCTTGTCGACCTGGAGATCGGCGTGCAGAGCAACATGGGGCCTGAAATACGGCTGCAAAGGCTCTTTCAGGATCGGTTTGTTGGCGCGGTGCGCAAGGGACATCCGCTGTCTTCACAGCCTGAGGTCAGCCTTGACGATTATGTTGCCTGGGGCCATGTGGTGGCGTCGCCTGATGGGGCGTTACACGGGTCTGTGGACGACGCGCTGGCGGAGCGGGGGATGAAACGAAAGATCGCCAGCGTGGTGCCTGGATTCCCGACGGCGTTATCCGTAGCGCTGGCCTCCGACCTGGTTGCTATGGTACCGGCGTTGTACCTGCTCAATCAGGCGATGACCGAGCGCGTGCACGTCTTTGAACTGCCCTTTAAGACCTGGACCATTACGGTATCCCAGATGTGGCATCCGCGCATGGAGCGGGACCCGGCGCATCGCTGGCTCAGGGAAAAGGTCCTTGAGGTGTGCCGCGCGGTTTGCTGACGCTCAGAGCACTTTCCCCGGCACCGTGAGGATGAAGCGCGTCGACACCGCATCCGATTCCACGCGGACTTTTCCGTGGTGCGCGGTGACGATGGACTTCACGATGGCAAGCCCAATCCCGCTGCCTTCGCCCTTACGCTGCCTGGACGGATCGACGCGATAAAAACGGTCAAACAGCTTTGGCAGATGCGCCTGCGGGATCGGCGTGCCGGGGTTTTCTGTTACCAGCTCAACGTCGTTATCCCGTTTTCTGATGGAGACCGTTACCGTTTTCCCTTCCGGCGTATAGCGCAGGGCGTTGGAGAGCAGATTATTGATTGCTCTTCTGAACATCTGCGGATCGCCTTCTATCAGGCAGGGCATCCCGTTAAATTTCAGCGAGACGTGGCGTTCTTCCGCCCAGGCTTCGAAGAAATCGAAGACTTTCATCACCTCAGCGCTTAAATCAAACATCACCCGATCCGGGATGAGCTGATTATTATCCGCCTGCGCCAGGAACAGCATGTCGCTGACCATGCGGGTCATCCGGTTGTACTCTTCGAGGCTGGAGTAGAGGACATCTTCCAGCTCTTTCTGGGAGCGGTTCTGACTTAACGCGATTTCCGTTTGCGTCACCAGGTTGGTGATGGGCGTCCTGATTTCATGCGCGATGTCGGCGGAAAAATTCGCCTGCCGGGTAAAGACATCTTCAATTTTCCCAATCATATGGTTGAAGGAGATCACCAGCTGTTCCAGCTCAACGGGCACGCGGGACGGCTCCAGCCGCGCATCCAGATTTTCGGAGGTGATATTTTTAATGGCGGTGCTGACGTTACGCAGGGGCAAGTGTCCCTGGCGCACCGCGATACGAATAACCAGCACAATCAGCAGGCTGATCGCTGCGGCTATGGCAAAAAGATTCTTCTTCAGCGCCTCAAGGTAGTGGAGATGAAAATTAATCGAGAGCCCGATCAGCATGACGTAGTCCTGGGTTTTGCCCTGCAGCGTCGCCCTGCCTGAGGAGGCGATAATCCGGTACGTTTCCATTTTCATGTCGGACCCGGCATGCATAGACTTGACCGGATCTTCTACCGTCCAGAGAAACACATCCTGTGCCTGACGGTGTTCGCTAAAGTTCGCTGTGTTCATCGCCGGGCGCAATGCCGCGCCTTGCGCCGAGCTGAACAGGGTATTGCCCTGCGGATCCAGAAGCAGGACGGCCACGTTGCGGTAGCTGGCGACCGACTCTTTGAGCTTGCTGATTTTCTTTTGGTCGGGATCGGCCGGAGACTGGAGGATGCGGTGCATTGCGCTGCTAATCTGCTGTAAGTCGCTGATATCCTGCTCGGCAAAGTGCTTCTCAACGGAGTGCAGCATAAACCAGGTAAAGGCGAAAAAGGCCAGTATGGTGGAGAGGCTGATAAAAAAGGTCAGCCGCAGCGCAAGCGAGAACGGGCGTCGGAGGGACTTAACGGGCATCCGGCACCTCCAGCATATAGCCCACGCCGCGTACCGTCTGGATCAGCTTGGGTTCAAAATCGTTATCGATCTTTGCGCGCAGGCGCTTTACCGCCACATCTATTGCGTTCGTGTCGCTGTCAAAGTTCATATCCCACACCTGGGAGGCAATCAGGGAGCGGGGCAGCACCTCGCCCTGATGACGCATGAAAAACTCCAGCAGGCTGAACTCCTTGCTGGTTAACAGGATGCGATTGCCCGCCCGGCTGACCTTCCTCGATACAAGGTCAACCGTCAGGTCAGCCGCCTGAAGCTGGCTTTCCGCGATCACCGTATTTCCGCGTCTTAGCAGCGTCCTGACCCGGGCGAGCAGTTCCGCAAAGGCGAAAGGCTTAATCAGATAATCATCCGCGCCCAGCTCAAGCCCTTTAACCCGATGTTCAATCGTACCGAGAGCCGTCAGAAGCAGTATGGGCATCCCTTTACCGGCAGAGCGAAGCATGCGGACAATATCCCAGCCGTTCACGTCGGGCAGCATGATATCCAGAATCAGCAGGTCATATTCCGCGGTCATGGCGAGGTGGTACCCGGTCAGGCCATTATCCGCGTGGTCCACGACAAACCCCGCTTCCGTCAGCCCCTTGCTGAGGTATTCCCCGGTTTTCATTTCGTCTTCAACGATCAGTATTTTCATCTTGCTCCCCAGACTGGCTGCTGATGACATTCTAGTGAGCCCGCGATCGTTAACAATGACTTACGCCATAAATGACAGCATTGTCATTATCCTGTCACCGGTCAAACAGGATGCGTTCAGTAGAGTAGCCCTAAAAATCCTCTGGACTTCATTTGAACCGCTATGTTCCTGTTAAAACGACTCAGCATCACTACGGTATTTATCCTGGCAGGCTGCGTCTCGCTGGCGCCTGACTACCCGCGCCCGGCATCACCGGTACCCCAGCAGTTTTCGCTCTCGCGCAACGGCCTGACGCCCGCGGCGGCCGGGTATCAGGACACCGGCTGGCGCAACTTCTTCGTCGACCCACAGATAGCTGGATTGATTACAGAAGCCCTGAAAAACAACCGCGATATCAAAATGGCCGCCCTGAAGGTTGAGGAAGCCCGGGCACAGTTAAACGTGACGGAGGCGGATCGTTATCCTCAACTGAATGCCTCCGCGGGTATCACGTACAGCGGCGGGCCAAAAAAGTGACAAATCGACCTCACGGCAGTACGACGCCGGTCTTGCGCTTAGCTACGAACTCGACTTTTTCGGCAAGCTGAAGAACCTGAGCGAGGCCGACCGACAAAACTATTTCGCCAGCGAAGAGGCCCGTCGCGCGGTGCATATTCTGCTTGTCTCTAACGTGTCGCAGAGCTATTTCAACCAGCAGCTGGCGTATAAACAGCTGCGCATCGCGCGGGAAACGCTGAAAAATTACCGGCAGTCTTATGCGTTCGTTGAGCACCAGCTGGCGACGGGGAGCACCAACGTGCTGGCGCTGGAACAGGCCCGGGGACAGATCGAAAGCACGCAGGCAGAGATTGCCAAACGTGAGGGGGAGCTGGCGCAGGCCAACAATGCTCTGCAGCTGCTCCTCGGCACCTATCGCGGATTGCCGGGCGACAACGGAATGAGCGCCCGCGATATTGCGCCGGTAAAACTCCCGCCCCATCTATCTTCAGCGATACTGCTGCAGCGCCCGGATATTATGGAGGCGGAGCATCAGCTTAAAGCGGCCGATGCGAATATCGGCGCCGCGCGTGCCGCCTTTTTCCCGTCAATTTCCCTGACCAGCGGGCTTTCAACAGGCAGTACGGAATTATCCAGCCTGTTTACCGCGGGCAGTGGGATGTGGAATTTCATTCCTAAAATTGAACTTCCGATTTTTAATGCGGGCAGGAATAAGGCCAACCTGAAGCTGGCTGAAATTCGTCAGCAGCAGTCGGTTGTGAATTACGAACAAAAAATACAGGCTGCCTTCAGGCAGGTTGCCGACGCGCTCGCGCTGCGGGACAGCCTCAACCAGCAGCTTGCTGCGCAAGAACGGTATCTTGATTCGCTAAATATTACCCTGCAGCGGGCCAGAGGATTATATACCAACGGTGCGGTGAGCTATATCGAAGTATTAGACGCGGAGCGGTCGCTGTTTTCCACGCAGCAAAATATTCTCGACCTTATTTATGCCCGGCAGGTTAATGAAATTAACCTCTTCACCGCGCTGGGCGGCGGTTGGGCCGAATAACCTCATTTAATTAAAAAGGATATTAAACATGCGCAATTCACTTAACGCCGTCGTATTTGGTGCAATCATTATGTTTTCTGCCGGCCTTCAGGCTGAGGTTCATCAACACGCGGAGATGAGCGCTGCCAGCGAAGGTGCCTCAGAGCAGGTCATCACCGGGACCGGCATTGTGAAGGATATTGATATCACGAATAAAAAAGTGACGATTTCTCACGAAGCCATCCCGGAAATTGGCTGGCCCGCGATGACCATGCGTTTTACTTTTATGCAGGCCGACGCGAGTATTACTGCCTTAAAAGTCGGCAGCCACGTGAATTTCTCGTTTGTTCAGCAGGGCAATCTCTCTTTACTAAAGAGCATTAAATAGCGAGAAACGGCATGGCCTCATTAAAAATAAAATACGCTGCCGTGATAGTCAGCAGCCTTATTGCCGGAGGGCTGATATCCGTGACGGCATGGCAGACACTTTATTCATCTAAAAAAACAACAAATAGCGTTGCGGCAAGAAAGGTCCTTTTCTGGTATGACCCGATGAAGCCCGACGTGAAATTCGACAAGCCCGGTAAATCACCGTTTATGGATATGGATCTGGTGCCGAAATATGCCGATGAGAATGATAAAAACAGTGACGGTATCCGTATCGATCCGACCCAGGTTCAGAACCTGGGATTAAAAACGCAAAAAGTGACGCGCGGAAAGCTGAATTATGCCCAGACGATCCCGGCCAACGTCAGCTATAACGACTATCAGTTTGTCATTGTCCAGGCGCGTGCGGAAGGGTTCGTTGAGAAAGTGTACCCGCTGACGATTGGCGATAAGGTGAAAAAAGGCACGCCGCTGGTTGATATCACCATTCCGGACTGGGTCGAAGCGCAGAGCGAGTTCCTCCTGCTTTCCGGCACCGGCGGAACGCCCACGCAGATAAAAGGCGTTCTGGAGCGTCTGCGCCTGGCGGGTATGCCGGATGAGGATATTCAGCGGCTGCGTGCGACCCGTACTATCCAGACCCGGTTTACCATCAAGGCGCCCATTGACGGGGTGATCACGGCCTTTGACCTGCGCACCGGGATGAATATTTCCAAAGATAAGGTGGTGGCGCAGATTCAGGGGATGGATCCGGTCTGGATCGGCGCGGCGGTCCCTGAATCCATTGCTTATCTGCTGAAAGATACCTCGCAGTTTACTGTTTCGGTACCGGCTTATCCGGATAAATCCTTCCCGGTTGAAAAATGGCGTCTTCTGCCGAGCGTGGATCAAACCACCCGTACGCTGCAGGTGCGCCTGCAGGTCTCCAACAAGGATGAACTGCTGAAACCGGGCATGAATGCCTACCTGAAGCTGAATACCCAAAGTCAGGAAATGTTGCTCATTCCGTCTCAGGCCGTTATCGATACCGGGAAAGAACAGCGCGTTATTACCGTTGATGCGAACGGGAAGTTTGTACCGAAAAGGATCCACGTTCTGCATGAATCTCAGCAGCAGTCCGGCATTGGTACCGGACTGGAAGAGGGGGAGTCGGTGGTGGTCAGCGGTCTGTTTCTGATTGACTCGGAGGCCAATATTACCGGCGCGCTGGAGCGCATGCGCCACGCTGAAGCCGCTGACGACGCGCATTCAGGCCATTAAGGAGACGATGATGATTGAATGGATTATCCGGCGTTCGGTTGCCAACCGTTTCCTGGTGATGATGGGTGCGCTGTTTCTCAGCGTCTGGGGGACATGGACCATCATCAACACCCCGGTCGATGCCTTGCCCGATCTGTCTGACGTTCAGGTGATTATCAAAACAAGCTATCCCGGCCAGGCCCCGCAGATTGTTGAAAACCAGGTGACCTATCCACTCACCACCACCATGCTGTCGGTTCCTGGCGCGAAGACCGTGCGCGGTTTTTCACAGTTTGGTGATTCGTATGTGTACGTTATTTTTGAAGACGGGACCGATCTGTACTGGGCCCGCTCGCGCGTGCTGGAGTACCTGAATCAGGTTCAGGGCAAACTCCCCGCCGGGGTGAGTTCCGAAATCGGCCCGGACGCCACGGGCGTAGGCTGGATATTTGAGTATGCGCTGGTGGACCGCAGCGGAAAACACGATCTCGCCGAGCTGCGATCATTGCAGGACTGGTTCCTGAAATTTGAGCTGAAAACAATCCCGAACGTGGCCGAGGTGGCCTCCGTCGGCGGCGTGGTGAAGCAGTATCAGATTCAGGTTGACCCGTTAAAGCTGGCGCAGTTCGGCGTCAGCCTGCCGGAAGTTAAGCAGTCCCTTGAATCGTCTAATCAGGAAGCGGGGGGATCGTCCGTAGAAATCGCGGAAGCGGAATATATGGTGCGGGCCAGCGGCTATCTGCAGACCATCGATGATTTCAATCACATCGTCCTGAAAACCGGTGAGAACGGTGTGCCGATTTACCTGCGTGATGTTGCCCGCGTACAAACGGGGCCGGAAATGCGCCGCGGTATTGCCGAGCTGAACGGGCAGGGTGAAGTGGCGGGCGGCGTGGTGATCCTGCGTTCGGGTAAAAACGCGCGCGAGGTCATTACGGCGGTAAAAGACAAGCTGGAGACGCTGAAGGCCAGCCTGCCGGAAGGCGTTGAGATTGTGACCACCTACGATCGCAGCCAGCTCATCGACCGGGCCATTGATAACCTGAGCAGCAAACTTCTCGAAGAGTTTATCGTGGTGGCCATCGTCTGTGCGCTGTTCCTCTGGCACATTCGCTCGGCGCTGGTGGCGATTATCTCTCTGCCGCTTGGCCTGTGTATTGCCTTTATCGTCATGCATTTCCAGGGGCTGAACGCCAATATTATGTCGCTGGGAGGCATTGCCATCGCCGTCGGCGCGATGGTGGATGCCGCCATCGTGATGATTGAGAACGCGCATAAGCGGCTGGAAGAGTGGGATCACCAGCACCCGGGAGAGCAGATTGATAACGCCACCCGCTGGAAGGTGATTACCAACGCCTCTGTAGAGGTTGGACCGGCGCTGTTTATCAGCTTGCTGATCATCACTTTATCCTTCATTCCCATCTTTACCCTTGAGGGGCAGGAAGGACGGCTGTTTGGTCCGCTGGCCTTCACCAAAACGTACGCCATGGCAGGGGCGGCCGCGCTGGCCATCATCGTGATCCCCATTCTGATGGGATTCTGGATCCGGGGTAAAATCCCCGCCGAGACCCGTAACCCGCTGAACAGGCTGCTGATTAACGCCTATCATCCGCTGCTGATTCGGGTGCTCAACTGGCCCAAAACAACCCTGCTGGTTGCGGCCTTATCCATCTTCACGGTGATCTGGCCCCTGAGCCAGGTAGGCGGCGAGTTCCTGCCGAAGATTAATGAGGGCGATCTGCTGTATATGCCGTCAACGTTGCCCGGCGTCTCTCCGGCAGAAGCGGCCGCGCTCTTACAGACCACGGACAAGTTAATAAAAACCGTCCCTGAAGTGGCCTCTGTCTTCGGCAAGACCGGCAAAGCCGAAACGGCAACGGATTCCGCGCCGCTCGAAATGGTGGAAACCACCATTCAGCTTAAGCCTGAGGATCGGTGGCGTCCCGGGATGACGATTGACAAGATCGTTGAGGAGCTTGATAAGACCGTTCGTTTGCCCGGTCTGGCGAATCTCTGGGTTCCGCCCATTCGCAACCGCATTGATATGCTGTCGACCGGGATTAAAAGCCCGATTGGCATCAAGGTGTCTGGTACCGTTCTGGCTGATATCGACGCCACGGCGCAAAGCATTGAAGCGGTAGCCAAAACGGTGCCGGGCGTGGTGTCTGCCCTGGCAGAACGTCTGGAAGGCGGGCGCTACATCGATGTCGATATCAACCGGGAGAAAGCCTCCCGCTATGGAATGACGGTGGGCGACGTGCAGCTGTTCGTCTCCTCGGCCATCGGCGGTGCGACGGTGGGTGAAACGGTGGAAGGCGTGGCCCGCTATCCGATTAATATTCGTTACCCTCAGGACTACCGGAATAGCCCGAGCGCGTTGAAGCAGATGCCGATCCTGACGCCTATGAAACAGCAGATTACGCTGGGTGATGTGGCAGATATCAACGTTGTTTCAGGCCCCACGATGCTGAAAACGGAGAATGCCCGGCCTGCGAGCTGGATTTATATCGATGCCCGCGGCAGGGATATGGTGTCGGTGGTGAACGACATTAAGACGGCCATCAGCCAGAACGTGAAGCTCAGGCCGGGTACCAGCGTGTCATTCTCCGGGCAGTTTGAACTGCTTGAGCACGCCAACAAGAAACTGACGCTGATGGTGCCGATGACGCTAATGATCATTTTCGTTCTGCTCTATCTGGCGTTCCGTCGCGTGGATGAGGCCCTGTTGATCCTGATGAGCCTGCCGTTCGCGCTGGTCGGCGGGATATGGTTCCTGTACTGGCAGGGCTTCCATATGTCCGTGGCAACCGGCACCGGGTTTATCGCCCTGGCCGGGGTGGCAGCAGAGTTTGGAGTGGTCATGCTGATGTATTTGCGTCATGCCGTTGAAGCACATCCGGCGCTGTCCCAGCGCGAAACGTTCACTGAACAGGGGCTTGATGACGCCCTTTATCAGGGCGCCGTGCTGCGCGTGCGGCCAAAGGCGATGACCGTCGCGGTGATTATTGCCGGTCTGCTGCCCATTCTCTGGGGGACCGGGGCAGGCTCAGAAGTCATGAGCCGGATAGCGGCGCCCATGATCGGCGGGATGATCACGGCACCGCTGCTGTCACTGTTTATTATTCCTGCGGCGTATAAGTTAATTTGGTTGCGCAGGCATAAACCAGAGACAGCCGTTGGTGAAGATGACAGGGGAGTCAATACCTGATAAATTAGCTATTCAATAACCTATTCATAAAGCTATTCAAAACCATGATTAATCGATCCGAAACACTACGACAATTGCTGAGACAAGGCCCGGTATCGGTAAGGCAACTGACTGATATTATGGGTATTAGTCAGCCTACCGTTTCACGATCGATTAAAGCGCTTGGCGATGAGGTTGTTCGCATTGGCTCCGGTCCATCTATTCACTATGTGCTGCGGGATACACATCGAGGATTCAGTTCGGCTCCTGTCTACCGCATCACGGAAGAGGGTCAGGTTAAATCGCTGGGTAAACTCATTCCGGTTTATCCAGACGGTTTTGTAATGGCGCAAACGGACAATGTGTGCCTCCATAGCGATGGGTTGCCGTGGTGGTTGTTTGACATGCGGCCTCAGGGATACCTTGGCCGCGCGTACGCCTCGCGATTTTCATCCGAGCTGGGCCTGCCGCCAAATCCAGATAACTGGAGTGATACTGACGTTATCAGGGCTTTGCTCGCTCATGGGCACGATGCGGTGGGGAACCTGTTAATCGGAGAACAGGCGAGGAATCATTTTGTAGAGATGCCGTCGCCTGTTGCGGTGGACCGCGCAACCGCATACCCGTCGCTGGCGCAGGCCGTGAGCGCGGGCGAATTACCGGGCTCCTCTGCTGGGGGTGAACAGCCGAAGTTCTGTACTTATACAGAACGTGGCCACGTCATTGTGAAATTCACGGCACCGGACGATAACCCTGTAAGCGAACGCTGGCGAGACCTTTTGCTAGCAGAACATCTTGCGTTAAGCGTGCTTGGCGTCGAAACCGAGGTGTTTGATTTTGGCGGACAGCGCTTCCTTGAGATCCCGCGGTTCGACCGTACGGGACCCCTTGGTCGTAAGGGACTCTTTTCTTTACGTGCGCTCGAGGCGGAGTTTGTCGGCAGGGCAAGAGAATCCTGGCCGGTACTGGTGAATGAGCTGGCAAAGCAGGGCTGTGTTCACCAGGATGCGGTCGCCAGCACGTCAAGGCTTTGGGCGTTTGGTATGCTGATCGGCAATACCGACATGCACCACGGTAATCTGTCGTTTATCAGTTCCCATGGACGGCCTTACGATCTTGCTCCTGCCTATGACATGCTGCCCATGGGATTTGCCCCGAAATCAGGAGGCGCACTGGTGAATACGCTGCGTCCGGCTACGCTTATTGACGCGATCGGGGGAGAAACCTGGCATGAAGCACTGGCGCTGGCCGAGCGCTTTTATACGCTGGCCAGCAGTTGCGGCCGCTTTTCTGCCAATTTTGCGCCATGTCTTGCCGCATTGCGCAGCCATCTGGACGAGGCGAGATTGAAGGTGTCGCGTCTTGGATAATGAGCGAGTTTTTTTACGCGGTGCATCCTTAGTGCGGTGTGTGTGCATCGCGAGTTTGCCCGCTCAGCTTGCGCCAGGCACGATTATGCAGAGTAAACAGCAGCATCTTATAAAAGGATGTGGAGAGGATACAGCTGCCGCTAAGCAATAACATGACGATACTCACCAATGCCGCAGTCAGACTGACGCCCGGAAAAGGGTTACCGATCAGCGCGACCAGCAGATAGGCTGCCGTTAATACCAGGCTTATCACCGCCAGCGCAAGGTGTATCCGTACGGCGCGCATGCTGCCTTTGCCAATCATGAACATCGTCACGCCGTTGATGCCAGCGAAAAGCAGGGCGACCAGCACAACCCACACGAATACGCGTTCAGCTGGCTGGCTGAGTGCGGCGAGTACGCCATAGCCCAACCACAGCTGCGGAATGGCGAAACTGACAATCACCCCGAGCGTACTGATCGCTGCCGGAATACCCATGGTATGTAGTCCCACAGGCTTACCCATCTGTTCGGACAATTGCGTCTTAAACTGCTGCAGCTGTGTCGGGGAGGCATTGCTCATGCTGTTGGCCAGCGCGTTACAGTGTTTCAGGCGAAGGGATAAAATTTTAATCATTTGATTATACGGCTTTTAAAAGAGTGAAGGCCCTGATTGATTTTATGATATCCGCTACGGGGCGATAAAGACGACATTGCATCGTCCCGCATGGAAGCGCTATTTCACAACCCCAGCGGCCTGGCCTCCTGTATGAACTCAATCAGAAGGCGAAGCCCGGTCGGCAGTTGCCGGCGGCTTGAATAATAGATATAAAAACCTTCCTCCAGCGGCGACCATTCCGTAAGCACCAGGCGGAGCCGTCCATCCTTCACATAGGGTGCAACAAGAGGCTCCGGAAAATACATTAGGCCGGCTCCGCCTAAGACGGCCACAAGGCCCGTTTCAGCCTGATTGACCGTCACAGAGCCTGGCACAGTGATTTGGTACGTTTCGCCGTCTCGCTCAAGTTCCCAGCGATAAATCCGATCGTCGCCGAGACGATTGCTTATACAGCGATGGTGTAATAAATCATCAGGATGTTCAGGCGTTCCGTAGCGTTCAAGGTAGTCGGGGGATGCGGCGATAACCCAGCGAATATCGGCAGATAAACGCCGGGCAACCATGTCTTCCGGGACGGTGCCACCATAGCGGATACCGGCATCGAAGCCCGCATCAGTGACGTCAACCATACGGTTGCTGGCCACAATATCGATTTCAATATCGGGATAGCGATCCATAAACGCGGGCATAACCGGCGCAAGCAAAAGATTGGCCGCTTCAACGGCAGCATTGATGCGGATACGTCCGCCAGGGGTATTACGATACTTGTTAAGCGATTCAAATGCGCCTTCTATTATGTCGAAAGGCTGAAGGACAGACTGAACCAGTTCTTCACCTGCTGCCGTAGGGGTGACGCTCTTTGTCGTGCGATTAAGCAGGCGAACCCCGAGCCGGGTTTCCAGTCCCTTCAGGGCATGACTAAGCGCTGATGCACTGACACCTAATTCAATCGCCGCACGGCTGAAACTGCGATGACGTGCAATAGCCATGAAATAAATGAGATCGGCGACATCAGCTCTGCTTATTTGCATACAGAATCCTTTTCCTTGTGCGTTAAGGCCCGAATGTATTGATACGGAAATGATATACACCATAGACCGATTAGCGCTAATCCGTTGCTGAATTTATTTCACAAGTCCATCCGCTCATCGACTCTCACTGAAAACGGTGTGCTTCGTTATTCTTGAAAAGAATGAGACCCGGCAACGCCGGGCCAGGGAAGGGCGTTAACGGTTCTGTATTGCTGAAGGCGGCGTGAGTGAAGGGGGCGTATCAGGAAGCGGGGGAATGATCCCGTCGACGGGGTGCGGCAGATAGAGTGCCTCGAGTTCCGTGATTTCAGCATCGCTAAGTGTAAAGTCCAGTGCGCTGATAGCCGTGGAAAGATGTTCTGGTTTGGTCGCGCCAATGATCGGGGCTGTGATGACCGTTTTTGATAGCAACCAGGCAAGTGCAACATGGGCTCTTGGCACATCGTGCTTTTCAGCAATGCTGGCAACGACATCAATAACGGGCTTATCCAGAAGGGCTGCGTTCTCATACATTTTTAACGCAAAGGCATCGTTTTGCGTTCGTCGGGACGTGACACTCCAGTCGCGCGTGAGCCTGCCGCGCGCCATCGGACTCCAGGGGATCACACCAACGCCCTGGTCTTCACACAGGGGCAACATCTCGCGCTCTTCTTCCCGGTAAAGCAGATTGTATTGCGGTTGCATCGTAATAAATCGGGTCCAGCCGTTACGCTCTGCAGTATGCTGCATTTTTGCAAAGCGCCAGGCTTCCATAGATGATGCGCCGATGTAACGTACTTTTCCTGATTTAACGAGGTCATGCAGAGCCTCCATGGTCTCTTCAACAGGCGTGGAGTGGTCAAAGCGGTGAATCTGAAAGAGATCCACATAATCCATACCTAAGCGCATCAGGCTATCGTCAATAGACTGAAAAATGGCCTTGCGGGAAAGAAACCCGGTATTGGGTGAGTTGCGCCACGGAAAGAAGGTCTTTGTCGCCACAACGATCTCATCGCGTCTGGCCATTTCTCTCAGCGCTTTTCCAGTGATCTCTTCAGAACTTCCGCCCGAGTAGATATTCGCGGTATCAAAAAAATTAATGCCAGCTTCAAGCGCCTGACGGATGAGCGGTCGTGACGCTTTTTCATCCAGGGACCAGGGTTGAGGCAGGCGTTCAGGTTCACCATAGCTCATACAACCGAGGCAAAGACGGGAGACTTGCAAACCGCTACGACCCAGATTCACATACTTCATTCTGTGTTCCTTCTTTTATTGCCAGCAATTCTGTATGTGACAGGGTATTGCACTGACATGAAGGGAACCAGCATGCGCCATCGAATGGTGTTTTGAGTTTTTTTCACAAATCGTCGTTATCGACAGTTGAAGACGAGAAGCGAGAGGGTGGTCAGAATTAATAACAGATTGATGTATCGGCTCGTGATTAGCTATCAGATGTATTTAACATAATATACATTATGCGCACTAACGTAAGTGGAGGCAAAATCTGCATTTCTGCGGTCATGATTGACCGCATGTGAAGCCACCTTTCAAGCATGATTTGTGTCGAGGCCCCGCACGACCCAACGTCTACGTTTACACATGGTTGAAAGACGTTTGATATACTTCAGCCTTTGCCCACTGCTGCCGTAAACTTATGGAAATTGAATTAGATAAAAGCTTTAGAGAAAGGATTTTCCACGCGGTCATTTTTGAAGTCACGGCCAACATTATCATCGCGCTTTCGCTTGCGTGGCTGATGAACGTGTCGGTACTCCAGTCTGGCTCGCTGTCCGTGATATCCGCGCTTACCGCCACGGCCTGGAATTTTGTGTTTAACAAATTCTTTGACGCTCTTCAGAAAAAATACCAGTTTGAAAGAACGTTCCTCGTCCGCGCGCTCCATGCGGCCTGTTTCGAAGCCGGACTTATCATCACGTTAATTCCTGTGGCCATGGTGATGCTGCATTTAACGATGACGGAGGCATTTTTTGTTGAGATTGGTTTGGTACTGTTTTTCCTGCCGTACACGATGCTGTTTAACTGGGTTTACGATTACCTGCGCTGGACGTTTGTTGGACGGAAACAGTCTGCTATATAACGAGATATCTGTCACATAGACGCACCTGTGCTCATATTCGACTCCTGTCACCTTCTATACTCTTCATTTCTCTATCGCTTTCAAGGAGTCGATAATGTTTGATCATGTGAAATTTGGCGTCAGCGATTATGAAAAAAGTAAAACCTTCTTCCTCGAGGCGCTTCGTCCGCTTGGTGTAGAACTCATCGATGAAGGCGCGCCGGATTATGGTGTTGAGATGAGCTCTGGCGACGTTTCGCTTTGCCTTTTCCAGACAAATGACAAACCAGCGCCTCTGCATCTGGCGTTTGTGGCCAAGACCCGTCAGCAGGTAGATGATTTTTACCATGCCGCGCTGGGCGCTGGCGGACGTGATAACGGTGAGCCGGGGCTACGTTCCTATGGTGAAAATTACTATGCCGCTTTTGTCATCTCGCCTGATGGTCATAACATCGAAGCCGTATGCCATGCGCCGGAAAGTCATTTAGAAGCTAAATCCTGACAGCCAGTCGCTGGCTGTCAGAGGCTGTCACGATCTGAGGCCAGCACGACGGATACCCCCTTTTCCGATACCGCGCGGATCCACTCCTTATCTGTACCGTCTTCAACGATGATGCTATTCACTGATGATACATCGCCAATCACAAACGACGACGCGGTGTTGATCTTTTCCGGAGACGCCAGAACGACCGTTTCCGCGGCTCTGCCGGAAAATGCACGTTTGATGCATGCCTCTTCGAAATCGCCGGTTGTCAGCCCCGCATCCGGATGAATACCGGTCACGCCCATAAAGAACAGATCTGCATGAATATTCTCTATGCCTTCGATGGCCGCCGCGCCGACCGCAACAATCGAGTGTTTATACAACCGTCCGCCGATCAAAATCACCTCAATGGCAGGATGATCAACAAGCCCCAGAGCAATACTCGGGCTGTGCGTCACCACGGTGATGCGCAAGTCAGGCGGGAAAAAGGTAATCAGCTCCGAGGTTGTCGTGCCACCGTCGATAATCACTACCTGGCCTGATGAAATCAGCTGTGCCCCTTTCCGGGCCACCCTTTTTTTTGCATCCATCTTCACGGATTGCCGTTCGGCAAACGGAGCAATTGCGGAAGATGACGGTAGTGCGCCGCCGTGAACACGTTGCAAACGCCCTTCTGCCGCCAGCTCGCGGAGATCGCGCCGGATAGTGTCTTCAGAAACGTCGAAAAGAATGCTCAGCGCTTTTGACTGGACCTGACCTTCGGCACCCAGCTTTTCAAGGATCAATTGTTTTCGCTGACGAGTGAGCATCCTGTTTTCCTGATGTTGCATGTTTCACCTTGAAAGTGCATGATATTGCTGTTTATGAGTATTACTCTACGTAAGGAGGAACAATCGTGCAATCAAAACGTGCAGATGTGCGCATCATTAACAGTGAAACCCTGTCAGATAACTGGTACATCCTTAAAAAATACACCTTCGACCTGCAGCGTCGTGATGGCGAATGGCAGCGGCAACAGCGGGAAGTCTATGACCGTGGCAACGGCGCGACGATTCTTCTCTACAACCGTGAGAAAAAGACGGTCATCCTAACGCGCCAGTTCCGCTTCCCTGTTTTTATCAACGGCCATGAGGACGATTTAATTGAAGCGGCGGCGGGATTGCTGGACAACATGGATCCTGAAAGCCGCATCAAAGCAGAAGCGGAAGAAGAGACCGGATTCCACGTTACGCGCGTAGAGAAAATCTTTGAAGCCTATATGAGCCCGGGCTCTGTCACGGAAAAACTCTATTTTTATCTTGCCGAGTATCAGCCGAAAGACAGAACCGGCGCCGGCGGCGGGATCAAGGCTGAGGGAGAAGATATCGACGTGCTGGAAATGAAGCTTGAAGAGGCATTACGCCGCATTGAAACCGGCAAGATTGTCGACGGTAAAACCATCATGCTGCTTTATCATATTGCCCTGAAAGGCATTCTGTAACCCACTGGTTTAAATCCTGATTTCAATTTGTATGAACCTGGGGGAAAAGCGTAAAACCTCCTAAATTTTGCAGCCTACTATATTTAGTGAACGATTTCGAAATTCGATAAAAACATCAACAATTCCCTAAGTCATCTGCATTTACCATTCAAAAATCCCAAACGTTCACGAGGCTGCCAGTTGAGGCAGCCTGTCTTATCTGTTGACTGGATTAAAATGCGACTCGCTACAGATAACGAAGCATATTATACTTGCTCCTCCACTCGTACAGGAGGCAGCAACTCACGTGAAGGATACATATTACAACGACTTAACGATCAATACGCAAATTCAGAGTGAGCTGGACGCGTTTTTTGAGGACTTCAAAGGGATCGTCTTCGCCTACGCCATTATGAACAAGAAAGATCCCTCACAGATGAGGATAATCAATAACAGTCCAGAGTGGTTTACTATCTACCTTGAAAAAAAATATCAGTTCATTGACCCTGTTATCATTCGGGCTTTGCGCTGTGTGGAAGATTTTTTCTGGGAAAGTGATGTTGTCCTGTCAGATGGTTATAACCTGACGCGTATTTTCGACGAAAGTGTCCAGTATGATATTTATCAGGGACAGACGTTTCCTCTGCATGACTATTTGAATAATCTTGTTGTCTTATCCGTCATCAGTCCTAAGCATTCTGGGATTGACATTGAAAAATATCGGCCGCATTTTCTACGTTTCCTTGTTCAGTTACACCAGAAGACACTCAATCTGTATAGTCAGCATCAGCAGAAAAAGAATGTTTTCCTGTCGCCACGTGAGCGCCAAATCCTTAAATGGGTCAGCGCCGGAAAAACGTACGCAGAAATTTCTGTTATATTGTCTATTGCTGAGCGCACCGTTAAATTCCATATGGGCAACATCATGAAAAAGCTCGGCGTGAATAATGCAAGGCACGCAATAAAACTTGGAACGGAACTCCGGTTACTGGAGGACTGAGCCTCAGCCACTGGTTATAAATGGCGTAAGTGCTCGAGCATTTCGCGAAGCCAGTGACTGGATTTGTCTTTGCTAATAATGTCTTCAATAATGCTGGTGCTGGCGGGCATATAAATATAGTAAATAACCTCGCCTTTTTCAGAAACACCACGCTGAATAACTTCAACTTTCCAGTTCGCATGGCGAAATATGGCATACATTCCACGACTGGCTACAGCATACATTCCATGATATTTGTTCTTCATGCAATAAATATTCATTGCAAGAAACAATGCTTTACTGGCGGGCACGCCATGCAGACTTGCGGAATCTCGTATTTCTTTATCTAAAAATAAACGGCTCACTTCACAACAAGGAACATCTGCGGGAAAAATAATGGGGTTGTCGAAATAATTATGAAAAATTTCGCTTATCATTGTGGGCTGCGTTGCGTTAATAAATCGTGCGCCGCATAACAGTTGTCCATCATACATACCCAGTAAATATGTCGTGTTATGGGAATCAAATTGATCCTTCTCCATACCTTCGACGCATTCCACTTTCCAGTCGAGTCGGTCCCGAAACGTTTTTCTCCGGAGTCGGTAAAGTTCGCGCGCTAATGCTGGGGGTAAATCATCGTAGTCGTGTAAAAAAAATTCAATGACAGAATTCATGCTCTTGTTCCTGATAATAACACCTGAAACTATTATCACCTGTCTTTTAGGACAGCTTTCATTGTGCTGCATATTCCCTATACTTAAAAAGTACCTGACCACGAAGTTCTCGCAAAACTAAGCGGCCAGGAGGTCAAAGACCTACGAAACACCAGGGATATACCCATCGATGATTATCTAATATTTAAAGTTTCGGGTACAGAGCATAAGAAGCACTTTGCCGATAAAATATTAAAAAACAATAATCATAAAATAATTACAATAAATGTATTGCCCCTTAATCTTTTAAGGGGTAATATTTCCTTTTTATTATTTTTTTTGCACTTCTCTTCATTTTCAGACTCTGCTGGCTTCATCTGGCCAAACACCCTCGCCAATACCGCTTTGCAGGCATCTGCCTGTGCTATTCTTGCAGAAACATGCAAAACGGAGAATTGATAATGGCCGACTGGAACCCTTCTCTTTACCTGCAATTTGGCGCAGAAAGAACGCGTCCGGCCGCAGAACTGCTCGCCAGAGTTCCTCTGGATGAGGCCGCTACCATCGCGGATTTGGGCTGCGGACCGGGAAACAGCACCGCGCTGTTGAAGCATCGCTGGCCTTCTGCTCACATCACCGGGGTCGATAACTCCCCTGCCATGCTCGAGGAAGCACGCGCCGCCTTACCCGATTGCCATTTTGTAGAGGCCGATATTCGTCAGTACACGCCCGGCCAGCCGCTGAGCCTGATTTATGCCAACGCGTCGCTGCAATGGATTCCGGACCATTACGATCTCCTGCCGCATCTTGTTTCCCTGCTTAAGCTAAATGGCGTACTGGCGGTCCAGATGCCTGATAACTGGCTGGAACCCACCCATGTGGCGATGCGTGAAGTGGCGCTGGAGCAAGACTATCCAGACCGTGGCCGCGAACCGCTGCCGGGCGTGCATGCTTATTACGATATTCTGTCGGAAGCTGGCTGTGACGTGGATATCTGGCGGACAACCTATTATCACAAAATGAGCTCTCATCAGGCGATTATTGACTGGGTAAGCGCCACCGGCCTGCGCCCCTGGCTTCAGGAACTGAACGAGAGCGAGCAGAAACGGTTCCTGAAACGCTACCATGAACTGCTGGAAGAGCAGTATCCGCTCCAGGAAAACGGGCAGATACTGCTGGCTTTTCCAAGGTTGTTTATCGTGGCTCAACGCCAGCCCTGATCCGATTATGAGCGGGCTTCTTTGAGCAGCTGCTGGATAACTTTTTCCTGTTGCTCATAGTCACCTTCGCCAAAGGCGGTATAGCGCAGCTGCCCTTTGGCATCAAAATAGTAATGTGCTGGCCAGTACAGATTGCCGAACGCATTCCAGATTTGATAGTTGTTATCCGTCACCACCCGATACGGCAGTTGCCATTTATTCACCGCATTTTTAACCGACGACAGCGGTTTCTCCCAGGGATATTCCGGGGTGTGAACGCCAATCACCACCAGACCTTGCGGCTGGTACTTTGTGGCCCACTCCCGCACATGGGGGAGCGTATGCTGGCAATTAATGCAGTCCCACGTCCAGAAATCAATCAGTACAACCTTTCCCCGTAACGATTCAGACGTGACAGGGTCACCGTTTATCCACCCTGTTCCACCGCTTAGCGAAGGCAGCTGGCTGCTGGGCTCTGTCATGACTACCGGCTGGAGCTTCACCGGCGCGGTGGCAGGTTTCGCCAGATTCAAGAGCGCCGTCTCAAGACGGTCCGCGACGCCGTTTGCCCCTTTCAGCCGCGAAGTCATCCCCGTCGCGTTCAGGACGACCGCGGCTAACATCGCCACCCCCGCCCCCTGACGCAGCTTCGCCATTAGCGCCGATTTTGCTCTCAGTGGTGCCATCAGCGAGCGTCCACCGAACACGAGTAGACCCAGCATCAGCGCGCATCCGCTGCCATAGGCGGCAAGCAGTGCGCCTGTGGCGATGGCCGAATGCCCCGCAATATTAATGCTGAAAATCGCGCCCAGAATAGGCCCGGCGCAGGGAGACCAGAGCAGCCCAACCGCTAGCCCAGCCAGAAAAGCCGATGCCATTCCGCGCGTTTGCCCGCTGCGGCTGTTGAGAACATTTCCCGCGCTGACGGCCGGTCCCGCAATACGCTGGGCGAAAGACGGGAAAATCAAGGCCAGCGCGGCGGTGGCCAGAATGACGAGCGCGATCCAGCGCCCGACAATGGTTGCCTCTGTTATCCACTCGCTGGCGACGGTGACGACCATTGCCACCAGAGTGAACATCACGATCATCCCCGCAAGCAGGGCCAGAATATGCCGACGCTGCCCCTGGAAACCGGCGAACAGGAGTGGAATAACCGGGAGCGTACATGGGCTGAGCAGGCTTATCATCCCGCCCAGAAAAGCGATTACCAGAAACATAGTGACCTCACATGACATGTCCTGCGACACTGCAGTGAGGCTATTTCATCGTGCGGATGTGTTCAGGGTATGTGTAAACGCGTGGGTTTTGTCTGGCTCTGTATCGCCCAGGCCGGGAGATACAAAGCCGTACAATTCTACGAACGACGCGGTAGCGTAATGGCGACATCCAGTCCGCCCCCGGCGCGGTTCGCCAGCCTGAGTTTTCCTTCCAGTTGTGCGGTCAGCTGCGCGGCAATCGCCAGGCCGAGTCCTGTCCCGCCGGTATCGCGGTTACGCGAGGTTTCAACCCGATAAAACGGCTGCAGAACCGCCTCCAGCTCGGCTTCGGGTATTCCCGGTCCGTCGTCAATAATGTGAATAATGACCTCGCTGTCCGACGAAACGTCTATCGCAATCGCAGCACGCTCGCCGAATTTGAGGGCGTTGTCCAGCAGGTTGGTCATCACCCGGCGAAGCGCCTGCGGCCGCGTGACGATGGGCAAGCGGGTTTCGCTTGCCTGAAAGTGCACGTTTTTACCGATGTCCTGATAATCGCAGGCGATGCTGTTGATCCAGGCGTTCAGCTCCAGCTTCAGTGACGTCTCCTCCAGTGATTCCGATGACCGGGCATACGCAATGCCCTCCCGCACCAGACGAGACATATTATCAAGGTCGTTCAGGAGCTTGTCGCGAAGTTCAGGCTCTCCGGCCATTTCGACGCGCAGCTTCATGCGGGTAATGGGCGTCTGGAGATCGTGAGAAATCGAGGCCAGGATCTGCGCGCGTTCCCGGAGATAAGACTGTATGCGCGCCTGCATGGCGTTGAAGGCATGCGCTGCCCGCTGCACCTCAAGCGGCCCTTTTTCCGTCATAGGCGTGCTGGCCGCCGGATCCAGCGCATCCACCGCGCGGGTAAAGTGTGAAAAAGGCCGTACCACCTGCCGCACGGCGATCCAGGCGCAGACGGCCAGTACGAGCAGCTGCAGGGTGAGGACGACCGGTAGCCAGCTGGCGACGGGCGGCATGCGTGGGATCAGGTCAATGGTCAGCGGTGCGCCATCACGTAACGTAAGGTGGGCCTGAATATGTGAAATGGCGCCAGGAACGGCGGTAAAGCGAAGCGGGTAATGCGCGGCCAGCGTCGCTTTTAAGGTTCTGATGGCGTCCTGCGAACGCTTATCCGTCGGCGCTGCGCCGGGTTCCCCTGTGCCCAGGATATAACGATAGTTACCTCGTTCAAGCCGCGGCAGCCAGGCGGCGCGTTCGCTGGCCGGTAAGCGGTCTAAAATGGCGACGCTGGTTGCGACATCGTTTTCCAGATTACCGAGCATCACCGTGCGGGCGCTGTGCATGCGTTCAACCATGACCAGCGTCAGGCTCAGGGCGTTAGCCAGCAGCAGACCGGCCAGCACGACGAGCAGCAAACGGGCCAGCAGCGAGCGCGGCCAGATCGTCATTCGTTAACCTCTTTGATGGTCACCGGCATCGTAAAGACGTAGCCTTCGCTGCGCACGGTTTTGATATAGGCGGGCGTGCGGGCATCTTCATTGAGACGCTGGCGAACCCGGCTAACCAGCAGGTCGATTGAGCGTTCAAACAGCTCGGCGTCTCGCCCCTGCGTCAGGTTGAGCAATTGGTCTCGGGTCAGCACGCGCTGCGGATGGTCAAGGAAAACGCGCAGCAGACGATACTCCGCTCCGCTGAGCGCGACGATCACCCCTTCCGGGTCGATTAAGTGGCGAGCGACGGTATCGAGCTGCCATTCACCGAACATCACCAGACGCCCTGCTTCCGTCACCTGTAAATTGGGCGGCATCGCGCGAAAACGCCGTAAAATCGCTTTAATGCGCGCCAGCAGTTCACGCGCGACAAACGGCTTCACGACGTAATCATCCGCCCCCATTTCCAGACCCAGGATCCTGTCCGTCTCCTCGTTACGCGCGGTCAGCATCAGAATGGGCAAATCTTTATACTTCCCGACGCGCAGCTCTCGACACAGCGTAAGGCCGTCGTCACCGGGCATCATGATATCCAGCACCACCAGGTCGATATGCTGTTTATCCAGCACGGCACGCATCTCTTTGCCGTTCGCCGCGCCGGAGGCGCGATAACCGGACTTAACGAGATAGTCGACAATCAGTTCACGAATATCCCTGTCGTCATCGACGACAAGGATGTGGTCAATATGTTCCACCGAACTCTCCAGACCGAAGGGTAACGTACTGAAAATAGCACATTTCACAGCTTATCCGCGTCGATAATCGCCTTAACGAAATCCTGCGGATCTTCCTGAGGCGGATTGTGCCCCACGGTTGCGCCGAAGGTGCGGTGCTCATATTTGCCGGTAAATTTAGCTGCATAGGCCTGCGGTGCCGGATGCGGCGCGCCGTTGTTGCCGCCCTCGATGGTGATCGTTGGTACGGTGATATTCGGCAGCGTGGCCAGTTTTTGCTCGTAGCGGTCGTATTTGCGCTCGCCTTTTTCCAGCCCTAAACGCCAACGATAGTTACTGAGCGTCACCGCGACGTGGTCCGGGTTATCGAGGGATTTGGCGCTGGCGTTAAAGACCGCGTCGCTGAATTTCCAGTCAGGCGAGGCCTGCGACCAGATTAAGCGCGCAAAGTCATGCGTGTTTTTGGCATAGCCTTCCGCACCGCGCTCTGTCGCAAAATAGAATTGATACCACCACTGCTGCTCTGCTTTTGGCGGCAGCGGCTGTTTGCCAATCTGCTGGCTGCTGATGAGATACCCGCTCACCGACACCAGTGATTTTACGCGCTCTGGCCACAGCGCCGCGACGATATCCGCCGTCCGGGCGCCCCAGTCATAGCCTGCAAATACCGCCTGCCTGATATTCAGGGCATCCATCAGATTAACGATATCATTCGCCATCGCCGAGGGCTGGCCGTTGCGCGGTGTGTTTGCTGACAGGAAGCGCGTGGTACCGTAGCCGCGCAGAGACGGCACAATGACCCGGTACCCTTTTGCCGCCAGAGCGGGTGCGACCTCGGCGTAGCTGTGAATATCGTAGGGCCAGCCGTGCAATAAAATAACCGGCTGACAGTCCTTCGGACCAATGTCGACATAACCGACGTTCAGATCGCCAGCGTTAATTTGCTGGGGATGATCAAAGGCGGCCGCGAAATTCGTGCCGGTGGCTTCCGCCTGACAGGACATCACGGTGCCAAGCGAAACGGTCAGTGCGAGGGTTGAGTAAGCAAGTTTGCTGAACATGTTGGTATCTCCGGTTGAGTACAATTCACGGGGATATCACAACACCTCAATGTATAGCGGATATGTGCGAAAGCGTGTTTATTGCAAGCCTGTGTATGTATCCGGGACGCTGATACAGTGTGATTCAAACACAGGCCTTGAAGTCTTAGAGGGAGAGACGGTAGCGGACGTAGTCGTCAGCTTCACCATATTTGTCATAAAGTTTACGCGCCGGATTGTTCTCCCGGGTGACCCAGTACAGTTTCGACCACCCTTCGCGCTTGCCTTCCTCAATCAGAGCGTCAATGAGCGCCTTACCGGCCCCCGCCCCGCGTTCGGCAGCATCAACAAACAGATCTTCCAGGTAGCAGATGGGCGCGGTTGACCAGGTGCCTTCGTGCAGAACACACATTGCGAAACCGATGATCTTTTCGTCCTTCTCCACGACCCGGCAGAACATCGATGAATGCGCTGAGAGCGCCCTTTCCCAGGTCGCTGCGGTGACGGATTCCTCAAGGTAGCAATCATAAAAATGGGTATAGCCGTCCCACAGCGGTCGCCATTGGGAATAGTCGTCTTTGCATAGAGGTCGTACCGTAACAGCCATGTTTTCCTCACATTACAGAGTAATCGCCATTTCAAAACAGCGTAAATCAGCCCCCGCCATACGCGAGTGATGATAGTTTTCGCGCAGCGTCACAAACCCCAGCTTCTGATAAAACGACTGGGCGTTAGGCGTTGCATCAAGCGTCAGGCGGGTTATCCCCCGGCTACGGGCCTCATGTTTGAGGGCCTCGATAATCCGGGTCGCCATGCCTTTGCCGGAGGCTGCGGGCAAGGTGAAAATCGCCTCCAGGCAATGGGTATCCAGATCGAGGTAGCCGGTTGCCGCAACATCGCCCTTTTCATCTTCAACCACGTAAAAAGGGTATTCAATGACCATTTGCCGATAGCGTTCGGGCATCAGATCGGGCGTCCAGCGCGCAATGACCTCAGCGTCGTAACTGGTTGTACAGCCGTGACGAATCGCCTGATTGCGTATATTCCAGAGTGTTTCGGCTTCCTGTGGCGTGGCTTTTCGTAATGTCATAACCTCCCCTTTAACGGCTTTTTAGCCGCATTTCCCGTGCCAATCTGGCAAGACGCTGAGTACGACAATAGAGCGTAAACAGAACAAAGCCGCTGCCGTTCATCACCACCCGACAAAGTAACAGCGCGAAAGATGCAATGACGTGTGGCCAGAGGCTTCCATCATGAGAAAGCATGACATGTAGAACCTGAACGAGGGTCGTTATCAGCAGGATGATGAACAACGCCATAAAGCCCGACAATCCCGACGTCTTTCCACGAGCCAGTAGTACGCTTGTCACAATGAGCGCGCCTGTCATCGTCAATGATGGTAAGAAAAAGCTCAATGCATGATGTAAAGGTGACAAACCCTGCAACGTGCTGAGAAAAGGCAAAAGGTTTAGCGCAAACGCCACTAAAAACAGAGGTAACAGCATAGCTACCGGGTAAGGATTTTGACGCGGAAGCTCGCTGAGGGGGCGCGAAAAATACCGTTCCAGCTCGGGAGTGGAATTATCCAGAAGGCGGGTATCACGACGAGCAATAGCCTCCTCTATATCTTTACCATGTTGCAGGAGATCCTGGAAAACCCGTCCGGTTAACAAACTCAAAAACTTCATCAGAATACCGCCAGTGACTGAATGGTACCGATAATGTATTTACCGGTCCGTGGTAAGTTACTGGGCGCTGCAATAACGCCGCTCACCGCACTTCCTGCTAATGCTGCGGCACTTGTTACCACTTGCCCAAGTTGTCGAGTGAGTTCTACCCCAGTGCTTTGAAATCGAAATCTGCAGCCCCTAAACCTGCCATTCGCGCATAATCATAACCGGGGAGATTGGTCTCAGGATTCATTCCAGGCAAAACCATACATTATTCCTTATGTGGGTAGGTAAGTTAGCCCAACTAATCTGATGGTAGTCGAACGCTCAGCAGAGCAAAATTTTGGTAGTAAATACGTTACAACGCAACTAAACAGAACGTCATATAGATGAAAATACCAGAACGCAAACAAAAGCATAACGCCTAAATAGGGAGATCCGCGCATGACGATACCGACGCTCACGACAGAACATTTACTGCTGAAACCGCTGGTTGCCGAAGATGCCGCCCAGATACAAACGCTGTATCCGCGCTGGGAGATCGTCCGTTATATGGTCTCTTCCGTGCCCTGGCCCTATCCGGATAACGGCGCGGAAAACTATGTCAACAACGTGGCGCTGCCGGATATGGCAAAAGGGATTGCCTGGTTCTGGAGCATCCGGCGACGTGAGGTGCCGGATGAATTGATGGGCATTATTTGCCTGTACGACGTCGAGGATAACAACCGCGGGTTCTGGCTCGCGCCGGAGTTTCAGGGGCACGGATATATGCGCGAAGCCAGCATTGCCGCGACGGATTACTGGTTCAACACGCTAAACAAATCCGTTTTGCGGGCCCCGAAGGCCGCCGCCAACAGCCGCTCCCGTCGTATTTCGGACAGTAGCGGCATGCGGCTTATCAGAACGGAGAAGAAAGCCTACGTCAGCGGGATGCTGGACTCCGAGCTGTGGGAGATCACCCGCGACGAGTGGAACGCCCGTCAGGTCAGCTGATAGTGCTTATCCGGCATCAGCCTGTCCGGAATGTTCTCTTCATCATTCATCTGCAGCAGATCGCGTTCCATCATGTTGCAGATGGCGTCCAGCGGCAGGTCGTTATCTTCCGTGCCAAACGGGTCTTCCAGCTCTTCCGCCAGGGTGTCCAGCGAAATAAAGGTGTAGGAAATCAGCGCCGAAACAAAGGGCGTCATGTAGTGCAGGTCCACAACCAGCGCGAACGGCAGCATAATGCAGAACAGATATACCGTGCGGTGCAAAATCAGCGTGTAGGCAAACGGCACCGGCGTGGTCGCAATGCGCTCGCAGCCGGAAAGGACGATAGACATGTCGTTCAGACGGTTGTTCAGGCTATGGAACAGAATGTCTGAGAGTTGCCCGTTTCGCCGCCGCACGGCCAGCCACTCCCCCATGATCAGCAAAATACGGTTCGCCGGTGAGTTGGCGTCCATGACTTTACGTAAATCCTCCGCAGCAAGATAACGAGAGAGCTGCTCAGCGTTCAGTTCCCGGCGCAGGGTCATGCGCAGACAGTTGGCGAAAGCAATCTGCAGACGGACAAATTCGCCGAGGTGCTTATCGTCGGGTAAGGTGTTTTTTACCTCGCGAAACAGCGAGCGTGCCGCTATCATCAATTGCCCCCAGAGCAGCCTCGCCTCAACGTAGCGTGAATAACAGGCGTTGTTTCTGAAACCCAGAAAGATAGCGATCGCCACGCCGAGAATGCTGAATGGCGCCACGGTAAATTTGATACCGAGCGAGGTATACCACGGTAACATCAGGATAACGGCGATAGAGAGCAGGAAGTTGAGCAGCAATCGGGTATAGATCTTGGGAAGTACCGAACCGTGCCAGACAAAAATCAGTTGTAGCCAGTGCTGTTTAGGACGAACGATCATAGTGAGTTTCAGGCAAGAAAAGAGCGAGGCTATTAAACGTGATCCCCGTCACCGTTGCAAGCTTGTTAACGGGACATTGCATTTTCTCCCCTGATTAGCGAAATTCGCACGGAGCTGCATGTGTTTTTTTAAAAACAAAGCATATAGTATGTTGTAACTAAATAGGCCTATTCAAACCCGGCCGAAGCCGGGTGAATGCATTAGCAAAGCGGTTTAACCGCGGCGCGCATGCCCTTAAGCAGAATGGCATCCAGATCCAGCGTGACCTGGTCGACAAGACCGCTTACCTGCGTCAAGTCCCGCTCCCAGTGGTCGCGTACGCTGAGCACCGACTGCACCAGTTCACGGGTGCTAAGCTGCCGATCGCGGTGCTGCGCCCACAGCTGCTGATAACGTTCCAGCCAGCGTGCATCATCCTGCACCGGATAGCTCTCCCCGTTACGCTCCGCGCGATAAAACGCGATCAATGCGGCCAGAGCAAACGTCAGGCGAGCCGGTAATTGCCCCGTCGCCTTCTGCCCTGCCAGCAGCTGCGGCAGGATGCGGGTACGGTATTTGGTCATACCGTTAAGCGCGATGGAGAGCAGCTGGTGTCTGATGTAGGGATTACGAAAACGTCCTGTCACCGCACTGGCGAACGATGCCAGCTCGTTACGCGGCAAATCGAGGACCGGAATGATCTCCTGATAAATTGCTTTTTCGACGAACGCGCAGACCTCGGCATCATTCATCGCCTCGCCTACCGTATCCAGCCCGGCCTGGAAGGCGACCGGCACCAGCGCCGTGTGCGCGCCGTTCAGAATGGCCACCTTGCGTTCTTTGTAGGGCATGATGTCATCGACAATCAGCACGTTTAACGGGTACTTATCCAGACGAAGTTCGTGCGAAAGAGATGCCGGTCCCTGAATCACAAACAGATAAAAATGTTCGGCCGTGTCGAGGAACCCATCGTGATAATCCAGTTCAGCCTCCAGTGCGGCCGCTTCATCGCGGGGATAGCCTGTCACGATACGGTCAACCAGCGTCGAGCAGAAGCTGTTGGCGTCGTTGAGCCACTGAATAAAGGCGGCAGGCAGCGCCCACTCCTGCGCATAGCGCAAGACGAGTTCGCGCAGTGCGTCACCGTTGTAGTCAATCAGCTCGCAGGGAATGATGATCCAGCCCTTGTCAGCCGCACCGTTGAAGTGGCTAAAGCGCTCAAACAGCAGACGCGTCAGCTTCGCCGGATAGCTCACCGCAGGGGCATCGTCGACGCTGTCACCCGCGTGGTAGCTGATACCCGCTTCGGTGGTGTTCGAGAATACAAACCGCATATCGGGATTGTGAGCCAGTTTCAGAAATGCGCCATAGTCGTCATAGACGCTGATTTCCCGGTTAACGGAGCGGATCAGCCGGGCCTCGCTCACCGCCTCGCCCTGCTCATTCAGGCCACGAACGATCGTGGTGTACAACCCATCCTGGGTGCTTAACGACGGCGGGAAGTCGCTCTGAATCGGGCGAACGATTACCACGCCAGCGTCAAGATCGGTATGTTCGTTTAACAGGTCAATTTGCCAGTCGACAAACGCACGCAGGAAATTGCCTTCACCAAACTGAATGATGCGTTCTGGATAGTGCGCACCGGGAAAATCACGACGGTTGAGCGTGTTCACAAGGGGGTTCCTTTTATGATTAGTCATACAACCTGATAAGATTGGTACGATAACTTATCAAAACTTAACGACCAGAAACCCTGTTTTGATCAATACGTCGCGTAGTTGTGCAGAAAAATTATAAGAACTTATAAAACACGGACGTGGACGTCATGGCACCGTCCGGCATCAGGGCATAGCGCGGGATCTCACCAACCTTTTGCCAGCCAGCACGCTGGTAGAAGGTCTCGGCCCCGCTGCCGGTGGAGGTATCGAGCACCAGCACAGAAATGTCTCTGGCCCGGGCCTCAGCCTCCAGCGCTTCCATTAACGCCATTGCGGCCCCTTTTCGACGCGCTTTTTCATGCACCAGCAGCTTCGCCACATCCGCCCGGTGCGGCTGGTTTTCCGGCTGGTCTGCGATCAGCTGCACCGTTCCAATGACCCCGTCCTGCGCATCGACGCAGGCAAGCACCAGCCGCTCGCCTCGCGCGACGCTTTCGGCAATACCGCGCCAGAAAGTACGGGCCTTGTCGTGGCTAAAAGGGAGCATAAAGCTGACGGATGCCCCGCCGTTTACGCAGTTTTCGAGGATCCCGGCCAGCGCATCAAGATGGATGAGGATCTCTTCCCGGGTGAGGGTTTTGATTTGCAGTGAGGTATTCATTGTTTTTCCTTACGTTGAATACGCTCACTTTGGGCTTAACAACTTATTAACACAAGCGGTTCGGACATAGGCTTTTATTATGTCACCGGGCGCGCTGGCGCTGCTGCTTCATGGCATACATCTTTTCATCGGCATCTTTTAACCACTGTTGCAGGTCGTTGCCGTTATGATCGAATTCACTGAGCCCCCATGAGAAGTGTAGCGACCACGGGTGAAGCTTGCGGGCGTTATAGCTTTCCACCTGCTCGGCGAGATACTGCATGGCTATCCAGGCGCCCTGCTCGTCGGTATCCGCGAACAGCACCGCGAACTCATCCCCGCCAAAACGCACCAGCATATCGGCCTCACGGAAAGCGCTGCGCATCAGCTGCGCCATAACTTTAAGCGCCTTATCGCCCTCTTCATGCCCGTAGCGATCGTTAATCTCCTTAAAGCGATCCAAATCCAGCCAGCCGAGCGTCAGCGGCTCCGCCCGGCGTCGGGCAACCGAAAGCGTAAACCGCACCAGCTGATTAAAGCCCCGGCGGTTGAATAAGCCGGTTAACTCATCCGTGGTCGCCGCGCTGATGGCGGCAAACTCATCTTCTGCCAGCGCGCCCAGGTCTCCCAGCACGGCAAGATCGGCCGCCGAGAACTCACGGGGGGCGTAATCAATCAGACACAGCGAGCCCACGCTGGCGCCGTCACGCAGGCGCAGCGGGAAGCCCGCATAAAAACGCACGCGAGGTTCACCCGCCACCAGCGGATTATCCGCAAAACGATCGTCCTGCAGCATATCCCCTACCACCAGCGGTGCTTCGGTGAGGATCGTATGGCCACAAAACGAGATATTACGCGGAACGGTGTCAGGCGCCTTGCCATCGGCCGACTTCACGATCAGCGAGTGCTCATCAATGAGGTTGACCATTGCCAGCGGCACCTGGAAGAAGCGCTTCGCCAGACGCGTAAGCCGGTCAAACGCCGGGGAACTGTCGATCTCAAGCAGACCTGATTCGCGCAGCGAGTTCAGTCTGTCTGTTTCATTTTCAGGGGTTGCAGGTGCTTTCATAATGTCTCCTGACGTAAAGCGTTACTCAAAGCGTAGCTTAAACAGTGACATTGTCAGTGTTCTGACAGTCTGTTAAGCCACTTGCTATTCACGTCAATGCCTTATGACGATTAACGCAGCTCTGTTTCATGCCCGGTGGCGGCAGTAATATGCTCGTCCGTGACCCGGGCGCTGGTACGATTTCGACCCGCTTTTTTTGAACGATAGAGGTGATCGTCCGCTTCGGTCATGAGTTTGTTGAAGACCTCGGTCAACTGCCATGCCTCCGCCTTCCCGCTTCCAAGGCCAATACTGACCGTCAGAGAGAGCGTTTGCTGACGCCATGTAAAAGGATGGTTAGCGACGGTAGTTCTGATACGTTCCGCCAGTTCATAACCGTGTCGAGCGTCGCCAGAGTTGACCACCACCGCGAACTCTTCCCCGCCCATACGCGCGACCATCCCGTCTTCACCGACCACCTGCTGAACCTGCCGGGCGAATGACGCCAGCACGCGGTCGCCACACTCGTGGCCGTAGTTATCGTTGATGCTTTTGAAGTAATCGATATCCAGCAGCATAACGGTCAGGAAACGCGAATGGCGGTGCGTCTCTTCGTGTTTTAACGCCTCATAAAGCCCGGAACGCGAATAAACCTGCGTTAAAAAGTCATAATCCGCCCGCAGGGAAACCTGACGGATCAGGGAATTAATGGCTGCCATGCTGACGGAGACCAGCACCGGACAGATCGCCATCGTGGCAATACCCAGCCGGGCAGAAAACATCATTGGGGTGGTCAGCGGTGTCGCCACGGCAATATTAATCACCGAGTTGGCGACCAGAATAATTTCAATGGCGCCCGTGACAAACGTCAGCAAGCAGGTCACAGGCAATGGGTAGCGTACCGCACACCAGATAAGCGCAGGCAGTGGAAAAGAGAGGCTCCCCGCGCCGCCAATCACGACTGACGCGACCACCGAGACGATCAGCGCAATAACCGGTAATAGCTGCTCCAGACGTAACCTGAATTCGCGCACGGGCATGCCTATCGTGAGCATACACGGCACAACAAGCACGCCGGTTGAGAACTGCTCGCTAAACCAGTCGGCAAAGAGCGGCCAGAAGGTGTGGCTGTCAATCCCGACCGACCCCACCGCGCCGAGCAGTGCGCACAGCAGCGCAGCAATCAGGCAGTAGTTGAACAGGCGTAATGCGTTAAGCGGATCCGGGGTTTTCTTCATCAGCCGCCTGTCACGCTGAATCAGCACGGCGACCACGACGATAAAGACCATGTTAGACAGGTTAATCACCACGGAGGCTATCCCCCAGTTGGTCGTCACCGCGTCGTACATCAGCATGGCGACATACGATACCGCGTAGTAATGCAGGCGATTCAGAAAAACATAGCGGGCAAAGATCCCTGCCATCACGCCGTTGAGGGGCCAGAACAGCGACAAGGCCTCCACGAGACGTAATTCCGCACCCACAAAATAGAACAAAGTGGTGAGGATAAAGATCGTCGATGCATTTCGCAGCGGCGTGTCAGGCTGGAACGGCCTGAAAGCGGTAAGAGCAGAACGCATTAAATTTCATTCCATATGAAAGCTTATGGCAGTTATTGCGGTCGTCAGCACGATCGGCGCTCACTTAGGATGAATCTATAACACAAATATAACGGGATCATAACTCGTCAAATTTAGGCGTTCATCTGGAGCACCAGCCAGTGGTGAATCACGCTGACGATATACTGCTGCTGCTGCGTGGTGAGCTGAACACCGTGAGGAATATTATGCCATTTCGCCAGACAGCCCCGGCAACAGGTGGCGGTGGCATGCTGGGCGATAAATACCGGGTGACCGCGCATGGGCGTCTGTTTGCCGTCATTCGCGGGTTGTGCAGGGGCAAGGCGCTTTTCGACAAAATCAGCGGCATGCTGATCAATGGTATCGGGGCCTTTGTCCCAGCAATACTGCCGTTCCTTATCGCCTAAGCGGAAGCGCGAGCGAAACGTCGATCGCGCCAGACGGGAAAAAAGGGGATCCAGGTCAGACATCAGTAAACGGAACGTCCCATACGCTGGGTCAGTTTCTCCAGAACCGCGACACCGGCAAGCGAATTTCCGGTTTCATCCAGCTCCGGGCTCCAGACCGCAATCGCCATTTCATGCGGTACAATCGCCACCACTCCGCCGCCCACGCCCGACTTGGCCGGGAGACCAACGCGCCAGGCAAACTCGCCGGCGTTTTGATACATCCCGCTGGTTGCCATCAGCGCGTTGACCTGGCGCGCCTGGAGAGGAGAAACCACCTCCTGGTCGAGGTGCGGCGCATGCCCCTGATGCGCAAGGAACAGGAACGTCTGAGCCAGCTCAACGCAGCTCATTTTCAGGGCGCAGTAGTGGAAATAGTTTTGCAGGACGGTCGCCACGTCGTTATGGAAGTTGCCGAAGGATTTCATCAGCCACGCGATGGCCGCGTTACGGGCAGAGTGTTCGAACTCCGAGCGGGCCACCACCGGATCGTAGGCAATGTCGTCAACCCCCGAGAGCTGGCGTACTATCTCCAGCATTCGCTGACGCGGCGCGCTGAGGCGGCTCTGCAGCATATCGCAGACCACCAGCGCCCCGGCGTTGATAAAGGGATTTCGCGGTTTACCCTGCTCGATTTCAAGCTGAAGCAGCGAGTTAAAAGGCTGGCCGGACGGATCTTTACCCACGCGCTGCCAGATTTCGTCTTCTTCATACTGGCGCATCGCCGCAACCAGACTGAGCACTTTCGAAATGGACTGAATGGAAAAACGTTCTGTTGCATCCCCTGCCTGGAATCGCTGTCCGTCAATGGTGCAGATAGCAATACCCAGCTTATTCCCGCTGACCGAGGCAAGGGCCGGAATATAGTCGGCAACCTTCCCCTTTCCAATTAACGGACGAACCTGCGCCAGAATCTCGTCCAACATCTCATTATGGATGACCGCAGCCACACTTTGCTCCTTGCCCTCAGGCTAAAACGGGCTGCGAGTATAACAGAGGCTTATGTATTGCGTCAGGCGCTAAGACGAAAACGCGAAACGGCCTGCAATAAAAGATCGGATTGCTTTTGCAGACGTTCAGAAGCATCCGAGGCGTCAGAGACCAGCAAATCCGTCTGACGGGAGACCTGGTTCAGCGCCTGAAGCTGACGCGTCATCTGGTGAATACGCTCTCCCTGACTGAGCGTGGCGCTGGAGATCTCATTCAGCAAACTGCTCAAATTGCCCACCAGACCGGTGACCTGCTGCAAATTCTCTTCCATCAGGGTGACGGCACGGGAACCGTCTTCGATACCCTGCAGTGAACGGTTGATCAGCTCCTGAATGGTCTGCGTCGAGTGGCTGCTCTTTCTGGCCAGCAGTCCAACCTCGCGGGCGACGACGGCAAACCCGCGCCCCTGATTTCCGGCATGGGCGGCCTCAATGGCGGCATTCAGCGCCAGGATGTTCGTCTGAAACGCCACGCTGTCGATCATCGCCACGATCCCGCGCATCTCAGACGATCGGTCGACGATCGCCTGCATAGACGCGTTTACGGTCGACATCATCTGGTCGCCGCCCACGGCTGCCTGGCGTGCTTCATCGGCCCGGGAGCTGGCGAGTCTGGCATAGCCGGTATTCCCTTCCACGTGGCTTTCCAGCGCCGCAATATGCGCCGTCACATCCTCAAGCTCTTTCGCCTGACGTGCCGACTGCTGATACAGCTTCTGGTTACCCTGTGCCAGAGAGTCAATGTTCTCCACCATGGTAGCCGTGGCGTGGCTGACCTGCGTCACCAGCTGCTGCAGGCCGTGCTGCATCGTGGCAATGCTGTCGCTAAGCTGCCCTATCTCCCGGTTGAAGCGCATGACGTTCGGCGGCGTGCCGGAGAGATCCCCTGCTGCCAGCCGGTTGATATGCGCGATGAGCCGACGCAGCGGCGTAATCACCCATCGGGACATACCGAACCAGACGACAGCGGCAATGGCGACTAACAGCAACGGGGCAAACAGGAATAACGTTTGCAGGTCAGAAAGCTGCGCCATGAGGCTCTGACGCCCCTGCATGGCCTGCTTCTCGCTTGCCTGCTGGTAGCGCGCATAGTTGTCGTTAAAATCAGTCTGAAAAGCCTGCGCCGGGACGGCAAAAAAAGCGTCGATGGTATTGGTTTTGACCAGACCTTCCGCCTGCTCTTTGATCGCGCCGTAGAAGAGCTGATAGCTGTTCACCAGGGCGTCGTCTTTCGGTGGATTCAGCGCCAGCCAGGCCTTCCACGCCTGCTGAGACACCGTCAGCGCCTTTTGCGCGTCATCCATCAGGCTGTGCCAGCTTCCGTCGGATCCGGTCTCTTTATCCTGCATAAACCACACCCCGGAGCGGTTAAGGAGATCGCTTGCCGCCAGCAGAGAGACGCGGGCCAGATCCAGCTTGCTCTGCTGCTGCCACGCCAGCAGGTTTTGCTGCTCGTTGCGCTGGGCTTCGTTCAGGGAGGCGTTAAGCAGGAATGACGAGGAGAGCTGCAGCGCGGAGAAAAGGCCAATAATGCAAAAGATCCCTGTCAGCAGGCCAAAGTGACGGGGAGTGAGACGCTGCGCAATACGGCGAAAAATTTGCGTTAGGTTCATAATTAGCTTCATTTACAAGGCGTTAGACGCGAGCGAGTCTACGAAATGAAAATGACAGAACCATTGCAGATTAATGACAACGGCCCTCGCGATGAGGGCCGACATCGCGGGATTACACGCGATCCTTCCACACCGTCTGCACGTTGCAGAACTCGTGCAACCCAAAGTGGGAAAGTTCGCGGCCAAAGCCACTTTTCTTCACGCCGCCAAAGGCCACGCGCGCATCGCTGGCGCTAAAGCCGTTGATAAACACCCCGCCGCACTCCAGCTCGCGGGAGAAGGTCTCTGCCAGCGCATCACTGGCGGTAAAGACCGTGGCAGACAGGCCAAAATCGCTGTCGTTGGCAAGCATCAGGGCATGCTCCGCGTCTTTCGCGATAGTAATGGCCGCGACCGGACCAAACAGCTCCTGCCGGAAGGCCGTCATCGCCGGGGTGACGTTCGCCAGCACGGTTGGGGCGTAATAATTCCCCTCACCGCTGATTTTCTCACCGCCCAGCAGCAGCGTTGCACCTTCCGCCAGCGTCGCCTGCACCTGCTGATGGAGTTCATCGCGCAGGTCAAAACGCGCCATCGGGCCAATATAGTTTTCTTCCTGATCCGGCGCGCCCAGCTTCAGCGCAGCAACCGCATCGACAAAGCGCTGGGTAAAGGTCTTCGCAATCCCCTCTTCCACAATGAAGCGTTTGGCCGCTGCGCACACCTGCCCGGTATTCTGGTAGCGGCCTGCTACCGCCGCCTTCACGGCAAGATCCAGGTCGGCATCGTTGAGGACGATGAACGGGTCAGAGCCGCCCAGCTCGAGAACACATTTTTTCAGCGCGGCCCCCGCCTGAGCACCAATGGCAGCCCCGGCACGCACGCTGCCGGTGACGGTCACCGCCGCAATACGTCGATCGTTAATCGCCTGGCTGACGCCGTCATTGGTGGCGTTTACCCAGCCGAACACGCCTTCAGGGAAACCGGCATCCGCAAAGATCTGCGCGATAAGCTCCGCCGAGCCGAGGACGTTGGGCGCGTGTTTGAGCAGATAGCTGTTACCTGCCAGCAGAATTGGCACCGCGCCGCGCAGCACCTGCCAGAGCGGGAAGTTCCACGGCATGACCGCGAGGATCGGCCCCAGCGGACGGTATTCAATGACCGCATTCTGGTTTTCGACCAGCGTCGGTTCCGCGTGCAGCATCGCCGGGCCGTGCTCGGCGTACCAGTCGCACAGGCCGGCGGATTTCGCCACTTCGGCCCGCGCCTGCTGAATGGGTTTGCCCATTTCACGGGAGATCGTCTGCGCCATCTCTTCAGCGCGATGACGCAGCGCGGCGCCAAGATCGCGCAGCTTGTGCGCCCGGTGGGAGACGCTTTCGCGACGCCACTGGCGATAGCCCGCGTCGGACTGAGAAATCGCGCGGTCAACCTGTTCCGACGTCGCCCACGGATACGCGGCGAGGGTTTCACCCGTGGCCGGGTTGACAGAGAAGGCATGTGTTGCAGAGGAATAAGTCATGGTGTTCTCCACGTTTTTCGGTTGATTAATTGTGGCTCACTCTGCTATTTCTTAAAAATGAATAATACTAACCACCTTATTCACGAAACGAGAACGCTATGGATTTAACCCAGCTTGAGATGTTTAACGCCGTCGCGCTGACGGGCAGTATCACCCAGGCGGCGCAAAAGGTGCATCGCGTGCCGTCTAACCTGACGACCCGCATCCGCCAGCTGGAAGCCGATCTGGGCGTTGAGCTGTTTATTCGTGAGAACCAGCGTTTGCGTTTATCCCCGGCCGGGCATAACTTCCTGCGCTACAGCAAGCAGATCCTCGCCCTGGTGGATGAAGCGCGCATGGTCGTCGCGGGGGATGAGCCGCAGGGGTTATTTGCCCTCGGCGCGCTGGAAAGTACCGCCGCCGTGCGCATTCCTGAAACGCTGGCACAGTTTAACCAGCGCTATCCGCGCATTCAGTTTGCCCTTTCTACCGGGCCATCCGGGACGATGATTGATGGCGTACTGGAGGGAACCCTGAGCGCCGCCTTTGTCGACGGGCCACTCTCGCACCCGGAGCTGGAAGGAATGCCGGTCTACCGGGAAGAGATGATGCTGGTCACGCCTGCCGGGCAGGCGGAAATCTCACGCGCCGCGCAGGTGAGCGGCAGCGACGTTTATGCCTTTCGCGCCAACTGCTCTTATCGCCGGCACCTGGAGAGCTGGTTTCACGCTGACCGCGCCGCGCCCGGCCGCATTCACGAGATGGAGTCCTATCACGGCATGCTCGCCTGCGTCATTGCGGGCGCGGGCATCGCGCTGATGCCGCGCTCGATGCTGGAGAGTATGCCCGGGCATCATCAGGTTGAAGCCTGGCCGCTGGCAGAAAACTGGCGCTGGCTCACCACCTGGCTGGTGTGGCGACGCGGGGCAATGACCCGCCAGCTGGAGGCCTTTATAGCGCTGCTAAACGAACGTCTTCAACCAGCGCCTTCTCCATAAACAGGCTGAGCGGATCGTCAACGTACGGGGGAAACGCCGGACGCAAATCGTATCCGCACTGTTCATAAAGACGCACCGCGGCGCGCTGCTTGATGCCCGTCTCCAGCCGTACCGTATGGCAATGACGGCTCAGGGCCTCATCTTCCAGGGCGGCCAATAGCGTCTCCCCAAGGTGCTGCCCACGATGGGCCGGATCGATATAGACCCGCTTCATCTCCCCCGTACCGTCGCCGTTGAGCACGATGGCGCCACAACCAACGGCCTGAAGCTGCTGGTCGCGAATGACCATCAGGATCAGCGACGTTTCCGGCAGCGCAGCCAGATCGATCAGATGATTGCTTTCGGCGGGATAGAGTTCGCTCTGATAGCGGTCCAGCGCCGCGATCAGGCTGAGAATGTCCGGGTGACGTGCAGATTCAGAGGTAATGGAATACATGGCAGGCTCCTTGCTTTTTTTGTGAGGCTAAATGTCAACATAGCGCAGGCCTGCCAGGGTGCTTCATACAATTAACTTATCGTACCGCTCCGTTAGCGCAAAAAGATTTTCCCTTTCAGGTACAGGGTGGCCTGACCGCCAATCAGCACGCGGTCGCCCTTCATTTCGCAGCGCAGATCCCCGCCACGGTGCGCCCCCTGGTGGGCATAAAGTGACGTTTTACCCAGCTTTTCGCTCCAGTATGGGATCAGCATGCTGTGGGCGGATCCGGTAACCGGATCTTCCGGCACCCCTTCCCCCGGGCAGAAGAAGCGGCTGACGAAGTCATATTTTTCGCCCGGCGCCGTCACGCAGACCATTTTATCCAGCGGGATCATCGCCCCAATATCCGGCGTTAACGCTTCCACCTGCTGCTGGCTCTCCAGCACCACCAGGTAATCACGTCCGACGCGCACCTCTTTTGCGTCTGGGATGCCCAGCGCGCTAAACAGCAGCGCAGGTGGGTTCTCGACCACCTCCGTTGACCACGCGGGGAAGTTCAGCGTCAGCCAGTCGCCGCTGCGTTTGACCGTCAGCTCGCCCACGAAGCGCGTGGTGAAGGTAATTTCAGTGTGCGGATAGTCAAGGTATTCGAAAATAACGTGCGATGCGGCAAGCGTAGCATGGCCGCACAGGTTAATTTCATCGAGCGTGGTAAACCAGCGCAGTTCAAACCCACCGTCGGTGCGTACAAAAAAGGCGGTCTCAGACTGGTTATGCTGCTGCGCCATTTTGAGCAGCGTCTCGTCCGGCAGCCACGCTTCCAGAGGACATACCGCTGCCGCGTTGCCGCCAAAGGTTTTGTCGCTGAAGGCATCCACCAGATAAAAATCAATTTCCTGCATTGTCTCTTCCTCTCTTGTTATGGGTATTTAGCGCAGAAAAACTGTGCCTTTCAGATAAAGTGAAGCCTGTCCGCTCATCAGCACGCGCGAGCCTTTCAGCTCACAGCGCACGTCGCCGCCGCGCGCGGAAACCTGACGGGCAAGCATGGCTGTTTTCCCCAACTGTTCACCCCAGTACGGGATCAGCATCGTGTGCGCGGAGCCGGTGACCGGGTCTTCCGGAACGGATACCCCGGGGGAGAAAAAGCGGCTGACAAAATCGTATTCCCCCTCACCCCGTGCCGTCACGCTCACCTTATGCTCGCCCGGCGTCATCGCCGAAAAGCGTGGCGCGAGTGCTTCAACCTGCTGGCGATTGTCCAGCACGATCAGCCAGGCGCGCCCTTTGCGTGCTGCAACGTAATGACGGATACCGAGCGCCGAGAGCATCTCCGGCGGCGGCGTCTCTTCATGGGTTGGACATGCCGGGAAGTCCAGCGTCATCCACTCCCCCTCCCGGCTGACCGTCAGGCGGCCAGAGGCGGTATCAAAGTGGATCCGCGAGTCGGGGTAATCCAGTTCATTAAACAGAACGTACGCGGCGGCAAGGGTGGCGTGGCCGCAGAGATTGACTTCGGTAAGCGTGGTAAACCAGCGTAGCTCAATGCCTCCTTTAGTGCAGACGAAAAAGGCCGTTTCCGACTGATTATGCTGCTGTGCCATTTTCAGCAAGGTCTCATCGGGTAACCATTCCTTGAGCGGACAAACGGCGGCCGGGTTGCCGCCAAACGTGGTATTGCTGAACGCATCGACCAGATAAAAATCAATCTCCTGCATTGTCTTACCGCCTGTTTTTATTGTGTTGTTCTTTTATATTCAATGAAAACAGCGCTCCCGGCTACCGCTTTCATAAGGTAAATATTGAGATCTGCGTCACATAATGGTTGAGTTTTCGCCATTCAACGTTTTAAGATCGTCTCCTCTTCTTTTCAGCAACGAATCTCCGACATCCCTATGACAACGAACACAGTTTCCCGCAGGGTTGCGTGGCTACGCGTGGTCACGCTGGCCATTGCCGCGTTTATTTTTAACACCACAGAATTTGTGCCGGTTGGGCTGTTGTCTGACATCGCCAACAGTTTCCAGATGGAAACGGCGCAGGTGGGCATTATGTTGACCATTTACGCCTGGGTGGTGGCGCTGATGTCCCTGCCGTTCATGCTGCTGACCAGCCAGATAGAGCGGCGCAGGCTGCTGATCGGTCTGTTTGTCTTATTCATCGCGAGCCACGTGCTGTCGTTTATGGCGTGGAATTTTACGGTGCTGGTCATCAGCCGCGTCGGTATCGCCTTTGCCCATGCGGTGTTCTGGTCGATCACCGCGTCGCTGGCGATTCGCCTCGCACCGGCGGGTAAACGCGCGCAGGCGCTAAGCCTGATTGCTACCGGTACCGCACTGGCGATGGTGCTGGGCCTGCCGATTGGCCGCATCGTGGGGCAATACTTCGGCTGGCGTACCACCTTCTTCGCCATCGGCATGGGCGCGCTGGTGACGCTGGTGTGTCTGATTAAGCTGCTGCCCGCGCTGCCGAGCGAGCATTCCGGCTCGCTGAAAAGCCTGCCGCTGCTGATGCGTCGCCCTGCGCTGCTGAGCATCTACCTGCTGACCGCCATCGTGGTAACGGCCCATTACACCGCATATAGCTACATTGAACCGTTTGTGCAGGTGGTAGCAGGCTTTAGCGCCAACTTTGCCACCGTCTTACTGCTGATCCTCGGCGGCGCGGGGATTATTGGCAGCGTGCTGTTCGGCAAGCTGGGTAACCGGCACGCCTCCTCGCTGGTAAGCAGCGCTATCGGCCTGCTGCTGGCCTGTCTGCTGTTGCTGATGTCCGCCGCGGGCAGTGAAAGCCATCTGGCGATCCTCAGCCTGTTCTGGGGCGTGGCGATCATGATTATTGGCCTGGGCATGCAGGTGAAGGTGCTGGCCCTGGCGCCGGATGCGACGGACGTCGCCATGTCGCTGTTCTCGGGAATTTTCAATCTGGGGATTGGCGCGGGTGCGCTGGTGGGAAACCAGGTCATCCTGCACGTGTCGATGTCGGCGATTGGCTATCTGGGTGCCATTCCGGCCCTGATGGCGCTGATCTGGTCCGTGCTTATCTTCCGTAAGTGGCCGGTGGCGCTGGAGGAACAAGGGCAGCACGGGTGAGGTTTGTTTGTGCCGGGTGGCGGCTACGCCTTACCCGGCCTACAAGATCAGCAGGTCGGATTGACCCACAGCATGTGCATTAATACTGTCGTTCTTCATCTCCACCCAGATAGATAAATCTTTCAAAGGTTCTTTCAGACTGGCACTGATAGATCTTGATTCTTGTCTCAACAGGCGTGGCAGTAGAAGACGCATCACTGATCTTCCCGCATCTTTTAGCCTTCTCGTTAATCCAGAGATTCTGTTCTTTTTTCATAGAGGCTCTGACAGACTCTGGAAGCGATTTCCAGAGATTATTTAACTGACCATCGTTTTCTGAATAGGCAAATATGGCATTGTTTAATTTGTTATCGAGATCGGCTTTCTCAAGTTCGGATTTATTCATTGCCAGCATAGTCATAGCGGCCAGCGACTGAGAAATATAATCCCTACCAGAATATTCATAGGATGCAGAAATATCTTTGCCATTGTCTGCCAGAGATAATAAATAAACAAACTTCTCCCATTGAACACTATTGTTAAGCACCTTGCCGCCCCCTTGATTTATCCCACCTAACTTCTGAGGATAGGATGCAATAAACCCAAGAATTTCCGTTGGCATGGTGAGGGTCACCTTAGCGGTACAACTGCGGTTTGAATCATTTTTATCAAACGGTGTCGTTGTGACATTTTCCAAATGAATAGTTATTTGCTGTGCTTTTTCCAGGTAAGATTTAAGCGGTTTTCCATAAAATTGCGAAGGCGTTGCCAGATACGTTTCCTGCAATTTACTCATCGCATCATCTCTGATTTTAGATTGCATAGCAGCAATGGCATCCTCACGACCACATTTAAATTCGGGCGCAGAATCGAACAAACCGGCAGTGGCATTAAATGAAAACAGCAACGTACTCAGTACGAGAAAACAGTGTTTTGCACGCATGACAATATCCTTAAGTGAAATGAGTGCAGTACATTACTTTAAGAGCTAACAAGCAACAAGCTTGGTGGTGCTTATTTGACCCAGATTAAATTAAAAAGTTATTTTTTCAGAATTGATTTATATTCATCTAATAAATGTTTTATATGCCGGGTAAGCGCAGCGCCACCCGGCAATGAACTTAATGATAGGTCTTAATAATCTCCAGCACGCCGTTAATAATAAACTGCACGCCCATACAGACCAGTAAGAAGCCCATCAGACGGGAAATCGCCTCGATACCGCCCTTGCCTACCCAGCGCATGATGGCGCCGGAGCTGCGCAGCGATGCCCACACGATAATCCCGATAATCGCAAAAATCAGCGGCGGTGCCACCGTCAGCACCCAGTCCGGGAAGGTTGCGCTGTCACGCACCGTCGACGCGGAGCTGATGATCATCGCGATGGTCCCCGGCCCCGCCGTGCTCGGCATGGCAATCGGCACGAAGGCGATATTCGCGCTCGGTTCGGTTTCAAGCTCTTCCGATTTGCTGGTCGCTTCCGGCGACTCATGCGCTTTTTGCGCCGGGAACAGCATGCGGAAACCGATAAAGGCCACGATCAGCCCCCCGGCGATGCGCAGGCCAGGGATGGAAATCCCGAAGGTATTCATCACCAGTTGCCCGGCGTAGTAAGCCACCATCATGATGGCAAACACATACACCGAGGCCATCATCGACTGATGATTGCGCTCGGCGCTGTTCATGTTCCCTGCCAGCCCGAGGAAAAGCGCCACCGTCGTTAACGGGTTAGCCAACGGCAGCAAGACCACCAGCCCGAGGCTGATTGCTTTAATCAAATCCAACATAGTGCGTTGTCGTCCTTATCCATATTTAACACAGCAATTATAGGGGGAAAGTGTGACATTCAGCCATGGGCGCAACGTAACGATTATTTTCCTTCTGAAAAGATAACAGGAAGTTATCCCTATGATTTGAAACACCTTAAAAAAAGTTCATGAAACGTTTTAGCAATTCGTGGCATCGGCTGATTCATTCAGTTGACTTATACTTGCCTGAGCAATAATATCTGCCGTGACTAATTACTTGCCAGGGCAACCATTGTGAAAAGCACCAGTGATATCTTTAACGACGTTGTTCCGCTGGGTCGTCTTATTCATATGGTCAATCAGAAAAAAGATCGCCTGCTCAATGACTATCTGTCACCGCTGGATATCACCGCAACACAGTTCAAAGTGCTGTGTTCCATTCGCTGCGAAGTGTGTATCACGCCGGTTGAGCTGAAAAAGGTGCTCTCTGTCGATCTGGGTGCGTTAACCCGCATGCTCGATCGTCTCGTCTGCAAAGGATGGATAGAACGAAGCCCTAACCCGAATGACAAACGCGGCGTACTGGTGAAGCTGACCAGCGATGGCGCGGCCATGTGCGAGCAATGTCATCAATTAGTAGGACAAACACTGCATCAGGAACTAACAAAAAACTTAACGGCAGATGAAGTGGCAACCCTTGAGCTTTTGCTGAAGAAAATCCTGCCGTAAACAGAAAAAAGAGGTATGACGATGTCCAGACGCAATACTGACGCTATCACCATTCATAGCATTTTGGACTGGATCGAGGATAACCTGGAATCGCCGCTCTCCCTTGAAAAAGTGTCAGAGCGTTCGGGTTACTCCAAATGGCACCTGCAACGGATGTTCAAAAAAGAGACCGGCCATTCATTAGGTCAATATATTCGCAGCCGCAAGCTGACGGAGATTGCCCAGAAATTGAAAGAAAGCAATGAGCCGATCCTTTATCTGGCGGAGCGTTACGGATTTGAATCGCAGCAAACCCTGACGCGTACGTTCAAGAACTATTTTGACGTGCCGCCTCATAAGTACCGAATCACCAGCGTGCCGGGCGAATCCCGATACCTGTATCCGTTAAAACACTGTAGTTAATCATCGCCTGTCACAGACGTAACCGAGGAAATCATGAAAGTTATCGCCTCCGCCGCCCTCGCCTTGCTGGTGCTGTTCTCCAGCCAGACCTTCGCGGAGCAAACCCCTCGTGCAACGCAGCAAAATAATCCTGATACGATGATTTTGCCGTCCGCACATGACCAGTCGCCCTATGATTTCAACCACATGGGTGCTGGTAGCGACAAATCCGACGAATTAGGCGTGCCTTATTATAATCAGCACGGCTTCTGATTCGTTTTTGCCCCGCAGACGCGGGGCTTTTTTTATGCCTTTTCGCTTACCCGCGTCGTCCGACGAACCCGCAGACCAAACACGTTAATGTACAGCCCGGCCATGATCAGCACGGCGCCAAACAGCTGCAGCGCGCTTAGCGTTTCATCCAGCAATATCGCCGCACTGGCAAGCCCTACCACCGGCACCAGCAGAGATAACGGCGCGACGCGCCAGGTCTCATAACGCCCCAGCAGCGATCCCCAGATCCCGTAGCCCACAATGGTGGCGACAAAGGCCAGATAGACGAGAGACAGGATCGTGGTCATAGCGATGTCGACCAGACTGTTCAGCATCACCGCCGGACCGTCCAGAATACTCGACGCCAGCAGAAACGGGATAACCGGGATCAGTGCGCTCCACACCACCAGCGACATCACCGCCGGGCGCGCCTCGTGCTGCATGATCAGCTTGTTGAAGATATTTCCGCAGGCCCAGCTCAGCCCCGCCGCCAGCGTCAGCATAAACCCGAGCAGCGCCACGTGCTGACCATTCAGGCTGGCCTCGATCAGCACCAGTACGCCAAACACCGCCAGCGTGATCCCCGCCAGCTGTTTGCCCTGCAGGCGCTCGCCAAACACAAACGCCCCGAGAATAATGGTAAAGAACGCCTGCGCCTGTAACACCAGCGAGGCCAGACCGGCCGGCATACCGAACTTGATGGCGCAAAAGAGAAACGCGAACTGGCCAAAGCTGATGGTCAGACCGTAGCCCAGCAGCAGTTTAAAGGGGATCTTTGGACGCGCCACAAAGAAGATGGCCGGGAAAGCGACCAGCATAAAACGTAAGCCGGCCAGCATCAGCGGCGGCATGTTGTGCAGCCCCAGCTTGATGACCACAAAATTGAGCCCCCATACTACGACCACCAGCAGTGCCAGCAGCCCGTCTTTCCGCGTCATATCCCGCCCCTGAATTATTAATAATTTGTTAACACTTCAAGGTAACAGAAAAAAGTGCGTCACGAGAAGATCATTATTTCTGGCAGGCAGCTGAAGCACTTAGGGATAAATCGGGTGCTATACAAGCCCCTTATGTCATGGTAATCCTGTTAACACACATCGAATAAAAGCATAAGCAACAGTCGGGCAGGAATATGAAACCATCTCTCAGGCGCTCAACCGCAGCGCTGCTGGCATCGTCATTGTTATTAACCATCGGTCGAGGGGCAACGCTGCCGTTTATGACCATCTATCTCACGCGCGTCTACAGCATGAGCGTCGAGAATATTGGTTATGCCCTGACCGTGGCGCTGACCATTGGCGTGGTGTTCAGCCTGGGATTTGGCATTCTGGCCGATAAGTTTGATAAAAAACGCTACATGCTCATCGCCATCGTAGCCTTTATCGCCGGATTTGTGGCGATCCCGCTGGTCAATAACGTCACGCTGGTGGTGCTGTTCTTTGCGCTGATCAACTGCGCCTACTCCGTCTTTTCGACGGTGCTGAAAGCCTGGTTCTCCGACGTGCTCACCTCCAGCCAGAAGGCGCGGGTCTTCTCGCTGAACTACAGCTTCCTGAACATTGGCTGGACGGTCGGCCCGCCGATTGGCACCTTGCTGGTGATGTACAGCCTGCAGCTGCCGTTCTGGCTGGCAGCCTTCTGTGCCGCCCTGCCGCTGGGCTTTATCCACTTCTTTGTGCAGAAAAGCGTGGCGTTAGATACCGCCGAGGAGAAGACGCCGTGGCAGCCGTCGGTCTTGCTGAAAGACCGCGCGCTGTTCTGGTACACGCTCTCTGGCCTGCTGGCGTCGTACGTGGGCGGATCGTTCGCGAGCTGTATTTCGCAATACGTTCTGGCCGCACATGCGGACAGTGATTTCGCCGAAAAGGTGGTCGCCGTGGTGCTGCCCGTCAACGCCGCCGTGGTGGTAACGCTGCAATATGCGCTGGGCCGAAAGATCTCAGCCAGCAATATCCGCCCGCTGATGTCCCTCGCCACCCTGTTTTTTATCGTGGGGCTGGGCGGCTTTATGCTCTCCGGGGAAAACCTGGTTTACTGGGGCATCGCTGCCGCCATCTTTACGCTGGGTGAGATTATCTATGCCCCGGGTGAATACATGCTGATTGACAACATTGCGCCACCGGGAATGAAGGCGAGCTATTTCTCCGCGCAGGCGCTGGGCTGGCTCGGCGCGGCGGCAAACCCGATGATCACCGGCATCATCCTGACCAACCTGCCGCACTGGTCGCTGTTTGTGATTATGATGGCCGCGATTATTGTGGCGTGGCTGATGATTTTGCGCGGGATGAGCGTGAAGGCATGGTGCGAGTCACCCAAAGCGGCGTAGCAAATGTAGGCCGGGCAAGGCGAAGCCGCCACCCGGCAAAAGCAAAAACCTAGTGGTGCAACATCTCCTCCACCACCTGCTCTTTATACATCTCGTTCGGATAATAGGTCGGCCAGTTATCCATCTCTTTCAGCAGCGCCTCGTGGGAGGTATTGCCCATGAAAATATGGAAGTGCGAAGAGGCCTTCGGTCCGATGGTATGGTCGCTGAACTGGACAAACTTCGGCGCCTTGCTGCTGGCGTCCTTGCACTCAAAGAGATAGCGCACGCCTTTCTTGCCTGACGCGTAGGTCAGAATTTTGTAGCCACTGTAATCATACTGGCAGCGGCTGACCGCTTTCCCCTGATGGAATTCCATCACGTTATTTTCGATACCGATGGCATCCACGTCCGTCGCATAACCCGTGCGGTAGTAGGCTTTCACCTCATCAAAAGATTTGCTTTTATCCTTCTGCGCTTTCTGCTTAAAGACCGGATCCAGCGAACCATCGAGCAGGAACGGATAGACCGACTGCCAGGTGCCGTCCCAGTCAGACAGCGCTCTGTCCTTCACGTCTTTATCCTCAAACACGCCGTTCGCCGCTTTCTGTTCTGCTTCGGTCATCTGGTGGCCGTGCGAGTGAGCAAACAGCTGGCCGCTGACCAGCAGCGCCCCCAGAGTCATGGCAAATTTCCCAATATGTGCAGCCAAAGTAACGCCCTCATTCCGTTTTATAAGAATGAAGATGTTATATTATAACATTTCAGATCGCAACCAGGCCGCGAACGCCCTCCTGCTCCATGTTTTCACCCCGCCCGCGCTGAATAATGGTGCCGCGGGACATCAGCAAATAGCTGTCGGCCAGCTCGGCGGCAAAGTCGTAAAACTGCTCAACAAGCAGGATCGCCATGTCGCCTCTGTTTGCCAGGGTGCGGATCACGTGGCCGATCTCTTTAATAACGGAAGGCTGTATGCCTTCGGTCGGTTCATCCAGGATAAGCAGCCGCGGACGACTCGCCAGCGCGCGACCAATCGCCAGCTGCTGCTGCTGACCACCCGAGAGATCGCCCCCGCGACGGTACTTCATCTCTTTGAGCACCGGGAACAGCTGCCAGATCTCCTCCGGCACCTGCTTCGCCTCGCGGGCGGAAAACCGCGATAGCCCCAGCAGGAGGTTCTCCTCCACGGTCAGGCGCGGAAAAATCTCGCGTCCCTGCGGGACATACGCCACGCCAGACTGCACCCGCTGGTGCGGTTTGCTGTGGGTAAGCGTTTTCCCCTGCCAGATGACCTCCCCGGTTTTCGCCGGGATCAGCCCCATCAGACACTTCAGCAGCGTGGTTTTCCCCACGCCGTTGCGCCCCAGCAGGCAGGTGACTTCGCCGGTGACGGCCTCAAAGCTCACGCCGCGCAGGATATGGCTGCCGCCGTAATACTGATTCAGTTCGTTGACCTGTAGCATTCCCTCTCCTTAACGTCCCAGATAGACCTCAATCACCTGCTCGTTGGCCTGCACGTCGCGAAGCGACCCTTCCGCCAACACCCGCCCCTGATGCAGCACCGTCACGTGGTCGGCAATCGTTTCAACAAAGCCCATATCGTGCTCCACCACCATCAGGGAGTGTTTGCCCGCCAGCGTTCTGAACAGCTCTGCGGTGTATTCCGTTTCCGCGTCGGTCATTCCGGCGGCGGGTTCATCCAGCAGCAGCAGATGCGGGTCCTGCACCAGCAGCATGCCGATCTCCAGGAACTGTTTCTGTCCGTGGGAAAGCAGCCCGGCCCGTCGGTCGCGCTCCGCGCTAAGGCGCAGCAAAACCAGCATCTCGTCAATGCGGTCACGCTGCTCGCCGTTGAGTTTTGCCCGCAGGCTCGCCCAGACGGATTTATCGGTTTTCATGGCGATCTCCAGGTTTTCCCACACCGTCAGCGCTTCAAAAACCGTGGGCTTCTGGAATTTACGCCCGATGCCCTGGCGGGCGATGGCCGCAGGCTCCAGCGCGGTCAGGTCGATGGACTGATCGTAAATCGCCCTGCCGCTCTTTGGCCGCGTTTTGCCGGTGATGACGTCCATCAGCGTGGTTTTACCCGCACCGTTGGGGCCAATCACGCAGCGCAGCTCGCCCACGCCGATATTCAGCGAGAGATCGGTCAGGGCCTGAAAACCATCAAAATTGACGTTAATGGATTCAAGCTGAAGCACCGGGTCAGTCTGGTCCCGGTAGCGATCGCCGGGCAGCTGGCGGGTAAATAATCCTTCCGTTGGCTGCATTATTTCTCTCCCTTACGCAACAGACCGTAGACGCCGCGCGGCAAGAACAGCGTGACGGCGATAAAAATCAGCCCCAGAAACAGCTGCCAGTACTCCGGCATCGCGACGGTGAAGAAACTCTTCGCCCCGTTCACCAGCGCCGCGCCAATCACCGGCCCCACCAGCGTGCCGCGCCCGCCCAGCGCCACCCAGATGGCGGCCTCTATCGAGTTCGTTGGTGACATTTCACCGGGGTTGATAATGCCCACCTGCGGCACGTACAGCGCCCCGGCCAGACCGCACAGCACGGCAGAAAGCGTCCACACCAGCAGCTTGAACCCGCGCGGATCGTAGCCGCAAAAGGTCAGGCGGTTTTCGGCGTCGCGCACGGCGGTCAGGATGCGGCCAAACTTGCTTTTCGCCAGCGCAAACCCGGTGCCCAGGGCCAGAAGCAGCAACAGCACGGTCGCCAGGAACAGCGCGATGCGGGTGGTCGTTTCCGTTACCGAAAACCCGAGCAGCGTGGTAAAACCGGTAAAGCCGTTATTGCCGCCAAACCCGGTTTCGTTGCGAAAGAACAGCAGCATCCCGGCATAGGTCAGCGCCTGGGTCATAATCGAGAAATAGACCCCTTTGATCTTCGAGCGGAAGGCAAACCAGCCGAATACCAGCGCCAGCAGCCCCGGCACCAGCACAATCAGCACCAGCGCCCAGGCAAAGTGCTGCGTGCCCCACCAGAACCAGGGCAGCTCGCTCCAGGAGAGAAACGACATAAACGCGGGCAGACCGTCACCTGCCGCCTGGCGCATCAGGTACATGCCCATCGCATAGCCGCCCAGGGCGAAGAAGAGGCCGTGCCCAAGGGACAGCATACCGGCGTATCCCCACACCAGATCCAGCGCCACCGCCACGATGGCATAGCAGAGGATCTTGCCAATCAGCGTCAGCATCCAGGTCGACAGCGCCAGCGGATGCGTCGCAGGCAGCAAGGCGAAAAACGGCAGTATCAGCAAACACACCACCAGCAGGCTGCCCGCTATCTGCGTGGTGCGTGGCGCTTTGCGCGCCAGCGTTAAGGTCAGCGGCTGGCTCATCAGTCAATCACCCTCCCTTTCAGCGCAAACAACCCCTGCGGGCGTTTCTGAATAAACAGCACGATCGCCACCAGAATCACGATCTTGCCCAGAACCGCCCCCATCTGGGGTTCAAGGATTTTATTAAAGATCCCCAGCCCAAACGCCGCGGCCACGCTGCCTGCCAGCTGGCCTACGCCTCCGAGCACCACCACAAGGAAGGAGTCGATGATATAGCCCTGGCCCAGTTCAGGCCCGACGTTACCGAGCTGCGATAGCGCCACGCCGCCTAACCCCGCAATCCCGGAGCCAAGCCCGAACGCCAGCATATCGACGCGCCCTGTCGGTACCCCGCAGCAGGCGGCCATGCTGCGGTTTTGCGTCACCGCCCGCACGTTAAGCCCCAGACGGGTTTTATTCAGAATGAGCCAGGTAAAGAACAGCACCAGCAGCACGAAGCCCAGCACCACGATGCGGTTCCACGGCAGCGTCAGGTTGGCAAAAACCTGCACCCCGCCGGAGAGCCATGCCGGGTTCGCCACCTCCAGGTTCTGGGCGCCAAAGGTCATGCGCACCAGCTGGATAAGCATCAGGCTGATGCCCCACGTCGCCAGCAGCGTTTCCAGCGGACGACCGTACAGATGACGGATCACCGTGCGCTCCAGCACCATTCCAATGCCCGCCGTCAGGCAGAACGCGACCGGCAAGGCGATAACGGGATAGAGTGCCAGCCACTGGGGCGCAAGCCCGGCCATCGCCTGCTGCACCATCCAGGTCGCATATGCCCCCAGCATCAGCATCTCGCCGTGGGCCATGTTAATCACGCCCAGCAGGCCGTAGGTGATAGCCAGCCCCAGCGCGGCCAGCAGCAGCACCGACCCAAGGGACAGCCCCATAAACGCCTGGCCCAGCAGGTCGCCCCACATCAGGCGGTGCTGGATCTGGCTAAGACTCTCTTCTGCGGCCGCGCGCACCGCGCTATCCGGCTCCGTCTGTGGCAGGGTAAACGGGGTAAGCCTGGACTGCACGTCCGGATCGTCTGACTGGCCTAACAATTCGACGGCCTTGCGGCGCACTTCCGGCTGCGGGCTGGCCAGCTGGAGATTCGCGACCGCCAGCAGCAGCGCCTGACGCGCCACGGCGTCCGTCTCATCGTTCACACGCGTTTCCAGAAAAGCGAGCATCCCGGGCTGGGCATCGCGCTGCAGCTGACGCGCCGCCGCCCGCCTTTCGGTGACACTGTCACTTACCAGCTGATGCGTGGCGATGGCGGTTGCTGCCAGCACGCGCAGCCGGTTCGTCAGGCGCACGGCTTTGGTTGGGCCCTCTGCCGTATGACTGTCCCCCAGCGGGATGACGTTGCCATCGCGTTGTGCAAAGGCGTGCTTTTGCGTATCGACGTAGAGATTTTCCTTTTGTAGCGCCTCAAGGAGCGGCAGTCTTGACGCATCCGGCGCGGCGGCCCACTGCGTCAACAAATCCGCCTGCTGGCTGCGGCTGGCGGCAACAAAACGATCGGCATCCGATGCCTGCACCATCCCTGGCAGCAGTCCGGAAAGCCATACAAGAGCGATGAACAGGCGCATGGCGTTCATGACGTTTCTCCCTGCGGTGATGGCTTAGTTGCTGGCGGTTTTCATCGGCTGGTCGGGTTTTTTATCATTCCCGGCGATGAACGGGCTCCACGGCTGGGCGCGTACCGGCTGTTCGGTCTGCCACACCACGTTAAACTGACCGTTGCCTTCGATTTCACCGATCATGACCGGCTTGTGCAGATGATGGTTGGTGGCATCCATGGTGAGCGTAAAGCCTGACGGCGCCTTAAAGGACTGACCGGCCATCGCCGCACGCACTTTGTCCACATCGGTAGTGCCCGCTTTTTCCACCGCCTGCGCCCACATGTGAATACCTACGTAGGTGGCTTCCATCGGATCGTTAGTTACGACGGTATCGGCGTTCGGCAGCTTGTGTGCCTTCGCATAGGCTTTGTAATCCGCTACAAACGCCTGGTTAGTCGGGTTATCCACGGACTCAAAGTAGTTCCAGGCTGCCAGGTTACCCACCAGCGGTTTGGTGTCGATCCCGCGCAGCTCTTCTTCACCCACGGAGAACGCCACCACCGGCACGTCCGTCGCCTTCAGCCCCTGGTTAGCCAGCTCTTTATAGAACGGCACGTTGGAGTCGCCGTTGATGGTCGACACCACGGCAGTTTTGCCGCCCGCGGAGAATTTTTTGATGTTGGCGACGATGGTCTGGTAGTCGCTATGGCCAAACGGGGTATAAACCTCTTCGATGTCCTTATCCTCCACCCCTTTCGAATGCAGGAACGCGCGCAGGATCTTATTGGTGGTGCGCGGGTAAACGTAATCGGTGCCCAGCAGGAAGAAGCGCTTCGCCGCGCCGCCGTCTTCACTCATCAGGTATTCCACCGCCGGGATGGCCTGCTGGTTCGGCGCCGCGCCGGTATAGAAGACGTTTGGCGACATCTCTTCGCCTTCATACTGCACCGGATAGAACAGCAGGCCGTTCAGCTCCTCAAAGACCGGCAGTACGGATTTGCGCGACACCGACGTCCAGCAGCCGAATACCACCGCCACTTTATCCTGGCTCAGCAGCTGACGCGCCTTCTCGGCAAACAGCGGCCAGTTTGAGGCCGGATCCACCACCACCGGCTCCAGTTTCTTGCCCAGCACGCCGCCTTTGGCGTTGATCTCATCGATGGTCATCAGCGCGACGTCTTTCAGCGGGGTTTCAGAGATGGCCATGGTGCCGGACAGCGAATGCATGATCCCCACCTTGATGGTATCGGCCGCCTGCGCGCCAAAACTCATCCCCATCGCCACGACGGACGCGGATAACGCAAAAGCTTTTAATAAGGTACGACGCTGCATATTTTCACTCCTGAAAAAGAACGCTGTGCGAAAACGTCCGGTACGGCGTGGACGCGGAAAAAAAGTGTCAGCGAAGCAGGAGCAAAAAGAGTGCCAGAATGGAGATAGCGCTATTTCTGGGAGGGGAACGCCGGATGTAAAGAGAACGACTCAGAATGGTACAGCGCTGCACTTTTATAATGCAGCGCCGTATAACGGGGTTACCAGACTTCGCTGGCGATCTGCGTGACCAGCCGGACTTTGTCCCACTGCTGGGCTTCGCTCAGGCTGTTGCCCTCTTCGGTCGAGGCAAAGCCGCACTGCGGGCTAAGGCAAATCTGCTCTTTCGCCACGTATTTCGCCGCCTCTTCAAGACGGGCTTTAATTCCCTCCGGATTCTCCAGCTCGCCGTTTTTTGTAGTGATAAGACCCAACACCACCTGCTGTTTGCCCGGGCGAACAAAGCGCAGGGGCGCGAAATCCCCGCTGCGGTCGTTATCATATTCGAGGAAGAAGGCGTCCACGTTAACCGTTCCGAACAGCACTTCCGCTACCGGCTCGTAGCCGCCTTCGGAAATCCAGGTGGAACGGAAATTGCCGCGACAGACGTGCAGTCCGATGGTCAGATCGTCCGGCTTGCCCTCCAGCGCCTTGTTCAGCACGCGGGCATAGATGCGCGCCAGCTCATCGGCGTCGTCGCCGCGCTCGCGGATCTGACGGCGCTGGTCGTCCGAACAGAGATAGGCCCAGACGGTGTCATCCAGCTGCAGATAACGGCAGCCCGCGTCGTAGAAGGCCCGGATGGCATCGCGCCACGTGGTCGCCAGGTCATCGAAATAGACGTCAAGGTCCGGATACACGGTCGCATCAATGTCTTTGCGACCGCCGCGGAAATGGAGCACGCTTGGGCTCGGAATGGTCATTTTTGGCTGGGCGTTACCGCTGATGCTTTTCAGATAGCGGAAATCGTCCAGCATCGGGTGCTCGCCAAAGCCCAGCTTGCCGGTGACGCGCACGCCGTGGGCTTTGGTTTGCACGCCGTTAAACTGGATGCCCTGCTGCGAATCGTAACGCTCAACGCCCTGAAGACCGTCGAAGAAGTCGAAGTGCCACCAGGCACGGCGAAACTCACCGTCGGTAACCACATGCAGGCCGCACGCACACTGCTGCTCGACGACGTGGCGAATGGCCTCGTCCTCCACCGCGCGAAGCTGCCCGGCATCAATCTCACCGCTGGCAAATTTCAGGCGAGCCTGCTTGATGGCATCCGGGCGTAAAAAACTGCCGACTACGTCGGCGCGGTACGGGGCGTGGTGTCGTTGCATGGAAATCTCCTCAGTCTGCCGGCGATAATTGCCCGCAGTGATAATTCATTACTTGAAGTTTTAGACTTCTGGATGTCTAAATGTCCAAAAACAATGTCATACCTCACCGGTGCCGGCAAACGAGAAAATTTCACGTATGTTGAAAAAAATTCATCTTCACAGCGCGGCGACGGACGCCTCGCTGGCAAACGCGTAGCGTTCATCTTCCCAGCCGGTGATCCCACCGAGCATGATTTTGACCGGCAGCCCGAGACGCGCCAGCTTCAGCGCCGCCCTGTCCGCGCCGTTACAGTGCGGCCCTGCGCAGTAGACGACAAACAGCGTCCCTTCAGGCCATTGGGCCATGCGCTCAGCGGTCATCTGGCTCCACGGCATATGCAGAGCGCCCGGCACATGGCGACGGGCAAACTGCTCCGGGCTCCCCACCACGTGCAGCAAAACAAAGTCCTGCTCATTATGCGTGATGGCATGATGCACATCGGCGCAGTCGGTTTCGACGCTCAGGCGACGCAGAAAATGGGTAACGGCTTCCTGCGGTTCGGCAGCCGGAAATTCAGTAACATAGCTCATGATCCTTCCTCATCTTTGGCGTTTGTGTTAACACTACTCTATCCACAAATTCAGCTTATTAATGCGCTCGCTTATGCCAGAAAACAGCAAAAAGATGACAACGTTAAGACAGATTGCCCGCCCGAAGGTGGTGGTGCTGGCGTATGACGGTCTGTGTACCTTTGAGTTTGGGGTGGCGGTGGAAATCTTCGGCCTGCCGCGCCCCGAGCTGGGCGACGACTGGTATCGTTTTGCCGTGGCAAGCGTTGATAACGGTGAGCTTCGGGCGACAGGCGGGATCCGCATCATTACCGATGGCGATCTCTCCCTGCTTGCGTCTGCCGATCTGATCGTGGTGCCGGGCTGGCGGGGGGTGGACTCGCCGGTCCCGGACGCGCTCTGCAACGCATTACGTCAGGCCAGCGCGCGGGGCTGTCAGCTACTCTCCATCTGCTCGGGCGTGTTTGTGCTGGCCGCCTCCGGTCTGCTCAACGGACGCAAAGCCACGACGCACTGGCGCTACATTGAGACGCTTAAAGCCCGCTACCCTGACATCGACGTGGTCGAGGATGTGCTCTACCAGGACGAAGGTGAGATCCTGACTTCCGCAGGCAGCGCGGCGGGGATCGATCTCTGTCTGCACGTCGTGCGTCGGGATTTCGGGATGGAAACCGCCAACAGCGTGGCGAGGCGGCTTGTCATTCCCCCTCACCGGGATGGATCTCAGCCGCAACAGCTGAGCCGCCCGGTGGCGCAGCTGCGGGAAAGCCAGCGCCTCGGTCAGCTGTTTGATTTTCTGCACACGCATCTCACCGAGCCGCACAGCGTCGACTCGCTGGCGCGTCGTGTCGGTATGAGTCAGCGCACGTTTCTGCGTCGCTTCGAAGCGGCAACGGGAACGACGCCTGCCCGCTGGTTACTCAATGAGCGCCTGCTGCGGGCGAAAGATTATCTGGAAAGCAGTCGTTTAAGCATCGACAGCATCGCTGAACAGACCGGGTTTGGTCAGGCATCGACGCTGCGTCATCATTTTCGCCAGCAGTTCGCGATTTCCCCGGCCCAGTACCGTAAACAATTTTCTCATGCCGGTACTGCCCGCTGAGGCGTCAGTCTTTTGGTTTCGCTGGAATACGGAGAACCTGATGGTCACCACACACGTTTTTATCGCAACCAGTCTTGATGGCTACATCGCCCGACACAATGATGATATCGACTGGCTGCTGCAGCGCGATGACCCGAATGAGGATCATGGCTACACGGCTTTCATCGCGGACAAAGACTGGATCGTGATGGGCCGGGGGAGCTATGAGAAGGTGCGGACCTTTGAGACATGGCCTTATGACCGGCCCGTGCTGGTGCTCTCCCGACAGCTGGTCGACACGCCCGTACCCGACGCGCTGAGGGGCAAAGTACAGTTTTCCGGCCGCACGCCAAAGGAGGTGCTCGACGATCTGGCGAGGCAGAACGCCCGTCGCGTCTATCTCGATGGTGGGCAAGTCATACAGTCGTTCCTGCGAGAAGGACTGGTGGCCGATATGGTGATCACAACCGTTCCTGTCCTGCTCGGTTCGGGAAAATCGCTGTTTGGCGCCCTTCCCGGGGATATCGATTTGACGCTGGTCTCCAGCCGCAGCTTTCCTTCGGGTCTGGTGCAGTCGCACTATCGGGTGACGCCATAACCCCACGGCCAACACCGCTACGTTATGCGCAAAAAAAAACCGCCAAAAATGGCGGTAAATGCTTGCATGGATAGATTTGTATTTTGGTCTCTACGTCCCGACACTCCATGGCCGGGCTGCGGATCCCATACAACCTAACACTCGTTGTCTTAACGAAGGTTAAACAGTTTTATTAACCTGCATGGGTATTGATCTGCAAATAACGCATAAGCCCCTGTTCAGCGCTCTGTTTTGCTTCATGATTAATGGCTTCAAGATAAAAGGATCGCGCTACGCCATAAGGTGCCTTTTCAGAAGGAAACACCGCAAACTGGAATGTTTTTCCTCCCTCTTGATGAGTACAATCTAATTCCCAGCGCAGATCGTTAACTTTTTTGCTGCCGCAGGCAACAAGGCCATAGTCGCTGGTTAAATAAGAACCAACGCGAATCTCTGCTGATTGAATATATTCTGGTTCGTCATTAGCTGCATAACGAATTCCCACAACAGCCCCGATCGCAACCGCCAGAAGCGCAAGCGCTATTATTTTTTTCATTTAATAATGACCCATTCCTTAGCCAGGGATTCTCTATTATATAGGATTTGTCCTTAATGCAAATATCCAACTCTGGACCAGAAATGGGACGTTTACCATACGTATATGTACTTTAGGAAAAGTCTTAATCCTTATTATGAACGTACATTATTTGACATTCTCTTTGCGCTAGTTTGAATAGTTGAATAATAACAATAATAAATAATCGGCATCATTAAGCCGCAATGTTATTCGGCGGTGACCTCATGGTTAAAAAAGGTTTATCTCTCGTGATGCTTATCTGTGCCCTCTTTTCAGGCCAGCTTATGGCCGGGCACAAAGGACATGAATATCTGTGGGTAAAGAATGTGGATCATCAGCTGCGTCATGAAGCCGATAGCGATGAATTGCGAAGCGCGGCGGAGGAGTCGGCGGAGGGTTTGCGCGAACACCACCTGTGGCAGAAATCGCGCAAACCGGACACGCACGTTCGGTAGTTAGCTGCCCTTGCGTTTTGGCAGGGTTTTCATCAGATCGTCCGGGCTGACGGACGCCACAATACTGCCGGGCTGCGGCATTTTGAAGATGTGGTTTTTCATCTTGCCAATCACATGCATTTCGCAGGGACGGCAGTCAAATTTGAGGGTCAGCACTTCGTCACCGTTTACGAGCTGCATAGGCGTGGCCTTCCAGCTCTTGATGTTGCCTTTCGCCTGCTTAGGACACAGGTTAAACGCGAAACGAAGGCAGTGTTTGGTGATCATCACCGGCACATCGCCCTTCTCCTCATGCGCTTCATAGGCCGCGTCGATCAGCTGCACGCCGTGGCGATGATAGAATTCACGCGCTTTATGGTTGTAGACGTTGGCGAGGAAGGATAAATGCGTATCCGGGTAGACGGGCGCAGGAACGGTTTCCGCTTTACGGCTAGCGCGCGGGTAGTTCGCCAGGCGCGCGTCATCCAGCATCTCGGCGGTTTCACGGCGGAACTGGTTGAGCAAACTGTTCGGCACAAAGAGGGCATCCGGCAGGTTGACCTCAACGTTGCGGGCGTAGTAAATCGTCTGCCCCAGCTTCGCGACGCCATCCTTCAGGCTGTTGAGCGCTTTCTCCGCGTTGTTTGCCACCTCGAACAGGCCATCAAGCGTATGCGTTACGCTGATGCCGTCTTCACAGGTCATGGTCAGAATCAGCTGCTCTTCCCAGCCGCCCAGTTCAATATCCACCGCAATACGACGTTCGCTGGAGGTTTTCAGCAGCGCCTGCTGCCAGTTATGATCGAGGTTACGGTTAAGCGCCGCGTTCGGCCGTGCCTTGTAGAGATCGGCCGGCATTTCGTTCGGCCATACGCGGTAGCGGTTCTCACCGGTTTTCTCCACCGTGTTGGCGCGGAAGCCCACGACCTCACGCTTAATCATCACGTTAAGGCCATCGCCGTTCGCCAGCGGCTCCGTCACCGCAACATCAAGGTGATCTTTCGCCACTTTCAGCACTTCACCCACCGGCAAACCGATAAACTTCGGTGAGTCAAACGCGCCGATATCCCCTTTACGGGCATTCACGAAATAGTCCGTGCTGCCGCGGTGGAACGTTTTGTCCGTCGACGGAATAAAGAAATGCTCGGTACGACCGGCCGACGCGCGCGCCAGGTCACCGCGATCTTCGATGATGGCGTCCAGCATCTGGCGATAGTGCGCGGTGATGTTCTTCACGTAGCTCATATCTTTATAGCGCCCTTCAATCTTGAAGGAACGCACGCCCGCGTCGATCAGCGCGCCCAGGTTGGCGGTCTGGTCGTTATCCTTCATCGAGAGCAGGTGTTTTTCAAATGCCACCACGCGGCCCTGATCGTCTTTCAGGGTATACGGCAGACGGCAGGCCTGAGAGCAGTCGCCGCGGTTGGCGCTGCGGCCCGTCTGCGCGTGGGAAATGTTGCACTGGCCGGAATAGGCCACGCACAGCGCGCCGTGGATGAAGAATTCAATCGTCGCGTCTGTCGCCTGGTGAATATCGCGGATTTGATTCAGGTTCAGCTCGCGGGCCAGAACGATCTGCGAAAAGCCGACGTCAGAGAGAAACTTCGCCTTCTCTACCGTGCGGATATCACACTGGGTACTGGCGTGCAGCTCAATGGGCGGAATATCCAGCTCCAGCACGCCCATATCCTGAACGATCAGGGCATCCACCCCGGCCTGATAGAGATCGGTAATCAGACGTTGCGCAGGCTCCAGCTCATCATCATGAAGAATGGTGTTCAGGGTGACGAACACCTTCGCCCCGAAACGGTGGGCGAACGGCACCAGCTCAGCAATATCGCTCAGGCTGTTGCTGGCGTTATGGCGGGCACCGAAGCCCGGGCCGCCAATGTAGACGGCGTCTGCGCCATGAAGGATCGCTTCACGGGCAATGGCGGCGTCACGGGCCGGGCTTAAAAGTTCAAGATGATGGGATTGCAGGCGCATACTTCGTCGTTATCCGTTATGGTCAAAATGGCGGCTATTGTAGTCAGAAGTCTGCGTCAGCGAAACAGTTTTGCGTAGCCTCAGCGGGGATAATGAATGAGGGAGTGAAAATGCACCGTCCGGTCGCTGCTGTTGCGGTAGGCGTGCGGTTTATCGCCGGCAAAACGGACGCCGGAATCGGCTGAAATCGTCTGCCACTTGCCCTCGAGCTTCATCTCCAGCTCGCCGCTGACCACCACCACATGTTCAATCACCCCCGCCTCATGCGGCGTGGATTCACTCAGGGCGCCGGGGGCCAGGGTAATGGAGAAATAATCAAACCGGAGCGCCTCGTCCCACGGAAAGAGCGGCTTGACGACCATCGCCTGCTGCTGCGGGTCAAACACCGCCTGCCGGTCCGCCTCCGGTGTGATGAAGGCGGAAAACGGCACGTTCAGTCCCGTGGCAATTTTCCACAGCGTCGACACCGTGGGGCTGGATTCATTTCGCTCGATTTGCCCGAGCATGGCCTTTGATACGCCGGTTTCGTCCGCCAGCTTCGACAGGCTCCAGCCCCGTGCCTGGCGTAATGTTTTCAGTGTTGCTGCAAGGTGTTGTGTGATGTCCATATTTCCTCCTGACGACGAGCATACCACTTGTACGCTATAACGCACAGTGTTACCTTACTCCGGACGCTATAACGCACAACGGAGTTTTCATGCGCCCTTCCTCTCATCTTGTTCCGGTCGTACTGGCTGGATTTGTCGCCGTTCTGGTGGGTTACGCCAGCTCGGCCGCCATCATCTGGCAGGCCGCCGCCGCGGCTGGCGCCAGCGCGCAGCAGATCGCAGGCTGGATGACCGCGCTGGGGATTGGGATGGGCGTCAGCACGCTGGCGCTCTCCTGGTGGTACAAAGCGCCCGTGCTGACCGCCTGGTCAACGCCCGGCGCGGCGCTGCTCGCCACCAGCCTGCACGGCGTCACGCTGGCGGAAACCATTGGCGTGTTCATCTTTGCGAACGCGCTTATTTTGCTCTGCGGCGTTACCGGGCTTTTCGCCCGTCTGATGACGCTGATCCCCCATTCGCTTGCTGCCGCCATGCTCGCCGGGGTACTGCTGCAGTTTGGCCTGCACGCGTTTGCGCATCTTGAGGGGCACTTTCTGCTGTGCGGCAGCATGATTGCGGCATGGCTGATCGCAAAAGCGCTGTCGCCGCGCTATGCCATCGTGGTCACGCTGCTGGTGGGCGGTATCGTGGCCTGGGCCGGTGGTGACGTTGTCACGGATAAGCTCACCCTTTCTCTGGTGATGCCCGAATTTATTGCGCCTGACTTCACCTTCACCAGCCTGGTGAGTATTGGCTTGCCCTTCTTCCTTGTGACCATGGCCTCGCAAAATGCGCCGGGGTTCGCCACCATGAAAGCCTCCGGCTACCCGCTGGCGGCCTCACCGCTCATCATCGTGACGGGAGGACTGGCGCTGCTGTTTTCTCCGTTTGGCGTCTTTTCTATCTGCATTGCGGCCATTACCGCCGCCATTTGTCAAAGCCCGGATGCACACCCGGACGCGGAAAAACGCTGGCTGGCGGCCATCGCAGCCGGCGGGTTTTATCTGCTGGCGGGAATTTTCGGTGGCTCCATTACCGGCCTTATGGCCGCCCTGCCGCTCAGCTGGATCCAGACGCTCGCCGGTCTGGCGCTGCTGGGCACCATCAGCGGGAGTTTATATCAGGCGCTAAGTCACGAAGCGGAGCGCGACGCGGCCATCGTCACGTTTCTGACGACCGCAAGCGGCGTCACGATCCTGGGCATCGGTTCGGCGTTCTGGGGGCTGGTGCTGGGCGGGGTATGTTACGCCCTGTTTTCACGCGCTCGCCGCGCGTAGCTGCGACGGCGTTATGCCCGTCGCGCTGCGAAAGCGGTTGCTGAAGTGGCTGGCGGAGTTAAACCCGCAGGCCAGCGCAATGTCCGTCAGTGGCATGGAGGTATGCTGCACCAGCTCTTTCGCTTTGACCATACGCCTGTGCATCACGTACTGATGCGGTGCCAGCCCCGTCGACTGGCGGAACATGCGGGCAAAATGGTATTCGCTGAGGGCGGCCTGCGCCGCAAGCTCGGCCAGCGTCAGGGGCTGCCCGAGGTTCTCTTCGATAAAGGCGAGGACGTTGCGCAGCACGAACGGGGACAACCCTCCCGTAACGACCGGCAGCTTCCACTGCACGTTTGAGTAGTTTTGCAGCAGATGGGTCAGCAGCAGCGTGGAGGCCGTGCTCAGGGTGAGCTGGTTGGCGTGCTGCTGCCAGTCGCAGCCCAGTAAAAACTGGCGATACAGCGTGGTGATCTTCGGGTCGCTGCCAAAAATACGCTCGTCCAGGGTCAGCGAAAGCGGCCGCTTATCCCAGATTTTTTCTCCCACGTCGCGCAGGTGTTCATCGGTGCAGTAGAGATGCACAAACGACAGGTCATCTCGGATATCCCACGTCGATTCGCTCTCTTTGGGCATCAGGCAGAAACGGTCCGGCCCCCCGCCGTTCTTCCAGCCTCCCGGCGTTTTTTGATAGCTTTCGTAGCCGTCCGCCACGTACAGGCTGAGGGTATGATGGTTGCTCTTTACGGTGATCGTGTCGTGCTTGTTGTACCACGCGGCCAGCTGAATACCCGAATTCAGCGAGACGGTTTCCCGCAGGACTGCATTCTGTTGGCAAAGCGTTTCAAAGGTATCGTAAGCGTGAGACATAACCGTTAGCGCGTGAAGAATCGGAATATCAGTCTAAGAAGAGTTGTCGCCCGTTGCCAGTCCCTCCAGAAGAAAAAAGCGCAAGATTTTGCAAGTCTGCCGCAAGCGGGTGAAAGCCCGTTACGCATCTCAGCGTCATACTGCGGGCTTCCGCGGTTTAAGAAGAGACAACTATGAACGCATTATTATACGGACTCGTGGTCATTATCTGGGGAACCACCTGGATTGCGATTTTCCTGCAGCAGGGCCCCGTCGCGGCGCCGGTGTCGATTTTCTGGCGCTTCGCCGTCGCCAGCCTCACCATGATGGTGGTGTTACTCGCCCTGCGTCGCCTGCGCACGCTGGCGCTCCGGGATCATCTTTTTTGCCTGCTTCAGGGATGCTGTGTTTTCTGCTTTAACTTCTGGTGTTTTTACACGGCAGCGGCACATATCAATACCGGGCTGGAGTCGGTGATCTTCTCCATGGCGGTACTCTATAACGCCATTAACAGCTTTATTTTCTTCGGCCAGCGCCCGCCCGCGCGTTTCTGGACGGCGGCGGCGCTGGGGCTGGTCGGGATTGTCACCCTCTTCTGGGACGATCTGCTGGCCAGCGGCTGGAGCGCGTCACTCCTGACGGGCATTGGCCTTTCCGCACTCGGCACGTATGGGTTCTCTCTGGGTAATATGATCAGCATGCGCCATCAGCGCAGAGGCCTGGAAACCATGACCACCAACGCCTGGGCGATGCTCTATGGCACGCTGGTGATGGGCTGCATTGCGCTGTTCAGAGGCGATAGCTTTGTACCGGAATGGACGGTGAGCTATCTCGGCGCGCTGGTGTATCTGGCCCTGTTTGGCTCGGTGATTGCGTTTGGCGCCTACTTCACGCTGGTGGGACGTATTGGCCCGGGCAAAGCGGCCTACAGCACGCTGCTCTTCCCGCTGGTGGCGCTCTCCATCTCCACGGTGTATGAAGGCTACGTCTGGCATGTCAACGGTATCGTGGGATTAGTGCTGATTCTGGGAGGAAATATGGTGATGTTTACCAAACCGGAAACCTGGTTCAGACGCTTACGAATGGCATAAATAAAAAGGCCTGCATTACGCAGGCCGTTTTATTTTATTTCGCGGTCTTTTTCACATCAAACATGGTGGCGTCCGTCGCCATGTCATCAACAACCTGCTTCAGCGTCGCAAAGGTCATTGGTGTGTTTTCGTTATTCAGCTCTTTACCTTCGCCTTTACGTACCACCTTCATGACCGGTTTATTAGTGGCCGCATCGATCAGCTCGCCTTCAAAGAAGAGATGCGTATCCATGGTGCGGTGTCCGGTTGCCATCTGCGTCCCGGCAACCACCAGCGCAACAGGCACCACTTCATAGAACTGCAGCCCCTCTTTCTGCGAACTCACCCCGGTAATCGCGCCACGGAAAATCAGGCTGTGTTTACCCGGCGTGGTGACAACTGGCTTACGCGTACCAATCGCCGTTTTCATTTTGTTATTGGTGTAATTCAACAACTCATCAAGCGTTTTTTGCCCAATTTGCGTGGTGGGTTTTGGCGTTGGATAATAGGTAATTGGCGTCCAGAGAATGCTGTCGTAATTGGCTTCGTTATACGAAGGATCGACCCAACGCAGCGTTGGTTTTCCCGTCGCCGAGGTCGTTTGCTGTAAGCCTGAATAATCTTTTAAAAAGCCGGAGTATTGTTCCGGAGCGGCGACTTTTGAAGAACAGCCCGCCAACGCCAACAGACCAGTAAGCACTGCAACTTTAAAAAAAGTTTGAGTACGCATGATAGTTTTCCATGTTATCTGCAAGTATGCATTTGAAGTTATAGCAAAAGTCTGGCGGGTTTGTTGTGACAAAAAATGATGCCGGGAGCACAAATTGCAAAAAGATTGCCCGGACGCATGCCGGGCAGTGAAAAATTACTGATTTATATCCACTTGCCAGAACAGATGTTTGCCAAACGGGTCGATTTCATAGCCCTTCACCTCCTTGCGCACCGGTTCGAAAATCGTTGAATGCGCAATCATCACCGCAGGCATCTGGTCATGCATCATCTGCTGAGCCTGTTTATACAGCGCCACCCGTTTGTCATGATCGGTTATCGATTTGGCTTCAGCAACGATCTTATCAAACGGCTTATAGCACCATTTCGCCGAATTTGAGCCACCGTTCGCCGAGGTGCAGGTAAACAGCGGACCAAAGAAGTTGTCAGGATCGCCCGTTGCGGTCGTCCAGCCCATCAGCGCAGCCTGATGTTCCCCGCCCTTCACACGCTTAAGGTATTCGCCCCACTCGTAGGTAACGATTTTGATCTGTACGCCAATTTTCGCCCAGTCCGCCTGAATCATCTCCGCCATGCGTTTCGCATTCGGGTTATAGGGCCGCTGGACCGGCATCGCCCATAAATCGATGCTGACGCCGCTGGCAAAGCCGGCCTCTTTCAGCAGCGCTTTGGCTTTTTCAGGATCGTAGTCGTAATCCTTAAGCTCGCTGTCGGCGCTCCAGACGCCCGGCGGCAGCAGATTCTTCGCCACGGTGCCGGTACCGTGGAACACCGCGTCAATAATGGCCGGTTTGTTGATGGCCATCGCCAGCGCCTGACGGACCTTCACGTTATCCAGCGGCGGCTTCTGCGTGTTGAACGCCAGGAAGCCGGTATTCAGTCCGGCTTTGCTCATCAGGTTGATATCTTTATTGGCCTTCATGCGCGGCAGATCGGCCGGGTTCGGGAACGGCATCACCTGACATTCGTTCTTCTCAATTTTGGCAAAACGCACGGAGGCATCCGGGGTGATGCTAAACACCAGTCGGTCCAGCTTCGATTTCCCCTGCCAGTAGTCGGCAAACGCCGTGAACAGGATCCGGGAATCCTTCTGATACTGCGCCAGCTTAAACGGCCCGGTGCCGATGGGATCCATATCCACCTTCTCCGGCGTGCCCGCTTTCAGCATCGCGTCGGCATACTCCGCCGAAAGGATTGAGGCAAAATACCAGGCCAGATCGGCGACAAACGGCGCTTCCGGGTGCGCCAGGGTAAAGCGCACGGTGTGGTCATCGACTTTATCAATGGCGGTTATCAGGCTGCCGAACTCCAGGCTTTCGAAGTTGGAGTAGCTGCCGTTAGAGACGTTGTGGTAGGGATGATTCACGTCTTTCTGGCGCATAAACGAGAAAATCACGTCGTCGGCGTTAAAGTCGCGGGTTGGCGTGAAGGATTTATTGCTCTGGAACTTCACGCCCTGGCGTAGATGGAAGGTGTAAACCTTGCCGTCGTCGCTCACCTCCCAGCGCTCCGCCAGGCTCGGCACCAGCTCCGTGGTGCCGGGTTTGAAATCGACCAGACGGTTATAGACCGGCGCGGCGCTGGCATCGACGCTGGTTCCCGAGGTGTAAAGCTGAGGGTTAAAGTTTTCCGGCGATCCTTCGGAGCAATACACCAGCGTTTTTGCGGCGACGGCGGAACTGACCGTGAGTGCCGCGAGCGCCAATGTGAAAGTTGTGAGTTTGCTTGTCATCATTTATTCCTGTCTTTTTAATTCGACGGCTAATTAATTCTTTTGCCATTTCATAAATAACATTAAAGTGAAGTGGCAAACACCCGAAAAATAAATAAGGAACAAATCACTATGGGCTCGCCGCTTTCCAGACAATTAACGCACCGTTTTTTCCGCTATCTCGCGATCACCAGCCAGAGCGATCCCAGAGTCAAAACTCTGCCCTCAACGCCGGGCCAGCACGACATGGCGCGCGAGCTGGCGCAGGAGCTGGCACAGCTGGGGTTAGACGACATTGTGATTGATGAATTTGCCACGGTAACGGCGGTAAAAAAAGGCAACGTGCCCGGTGCGCCGCGCATCGGCTTTATTACCCATATTGATACCGTCGACGTGGGACTTTCACCGGATATTCATCCACAAATATTAACGTTTACCGGTGAAGATCTCTGTCTGAATAAAGAGAAAGACATCTGGCTGCGGGTAGAGGAGCACCCTGAAATTCTGGCTTATCCGAACGAGGAGATTATTTTCAGCGACGGAACCAGCGTATTGGGTGCCGATAATAAATCGGCGGTCACGGTGGTCATGACGGTGCTGGAAAACCTGACGGCGGAACATCAGCATGGGGATATCGTCGTGGCGTTTGTGCCTGACGAAGAGATCGGCCTGAACGGTGCCAAGGCGCTCGATCTTAAGCGCTTTGACGTCGACTTCGCCTGGACTATCGACTGCTGCGAGCTGGGTGAGATTGTCTACGAAAACTTTAATGCGGCAGCCGCTGAAATCCGCTTTACCGGCGTGACGGCGCATCCGATGTCCGCGAAAGGCGTGCTGGTGAATCCCCTGCTGATGGCGACTGACTACATCAGCCATTTTGACCGCCAGCAAACGCCCGAGTGCACCGAGGGACGTGAAGGCTATATCTGGTTTAACGGCATTCAGGCCGGACAGAACGAGGCCGTTCTTAAGGCCAATATCCGCGACTTTGACAAGGAGCGCTTTGCCGCGCGCAAGCAGCAGATTGCCGACGTGGCCGCGCTGATTGCCGCCCAATATCCGACGGCCAAAGTGGACTATCGCATTGAAGAGACCTACAGCAATATCAGCAATGCGATTGGCGAAGACCGACGCGCCATCGATCTGATGTTCGAGGCGATGGAATCGCTCGGCATCACGCCGAAACCGACGCCGATGCGCGGCGGCACCGACGGCGCGGCGCTCTCGGCTAAAGGGCTACTCACCCCGAACTTCTTCACCGGGGCGCATAACTTCCACTCGAAGTTTGAATTCCTGCCGCTGTCGTCGTTTGAGGCATCTTATAAGACTGCCCTGCAGATCTGCCTTCTGGCCGCCTGTTAGGCGGGCTTGCGTGCCAGCATCGTGGCAAAGCGCAGCTTGATGCGGTTGCCGTTTTCATCGGTGCGGTGCAGTTCGCCAACGTCTTCGTTGTATTTGAGCAATTGCCAGCCTTCATAGTAGTTGCTCAGCTCACCGCTCCTGAACGCAAACGGGAAGCCGACCGTGCAGGGGTAGTCTGCCGTATCCATGGCGGCAACGATCAGGTTGTAACCGCCCGGCGTCGTGCAGCGCTGCATATTGGCGATAAGGTCCGGGATGGTTTTTGCCTCCAGGAACATCAGCACCACGGTAGAGAGAATAAAATCGTACTGGCCGTCAAAGCTCAGGTTGTTCAGATCCTTAATCGCGGTATGCAGATTAGCGATCCCTTCTTCCGCCTTGATGCGCTCAATATTGTCGATGCTCATCGGGTTCTTGTCCCACGCGGTGACTTCGTAGCCGTTGGCTGCAAGATAAAGGCTGTTGCGGCCGTTGCCGCAGCCCAGATCCAGCGTTTTACCGGGCTTCACGATCTCCGCGCTGTACAGCACTTCTGAATGGGTACGCGTTAAGCCATATTTCTCAGTGAAGTAATTCTCATCGACGGTCATTGTTTTTCCTGCGTTCGCATAAAGTGAAAGTGCATTTTACATGCCATTTTAAGGCGTATACCGTCTGGTTGCCAAGCCGCTCGAAATGCGAAAACTTTGCTACGTTTAGTGAAGACGCTTATCAGAGATATTAAGATGAACAAATATCGCCTTAGCGACGAGACCCGCCTCTGGCAATGGAAAAACGGCGAAACCACCCACGCCGCCACGCTGCGGCAGATCATCGCCACGGCGGACTTTAACGACGTGACGGTCGGCACGAGAGGCGGCTGGATTGACGATGAGCGCGCCCTCGCACAGGACGGCGACTGCTGGATCTACGATGAAAACAGCGTGGTGTTCGCCGGGGCAACCGTATCCGGCAACGCGCGTCTTACCCTTACATGCATCATTAGCCATGACGCGCATATCGGCGACAGCTGCTGGCTGGACGGCGCGGAGGTCAGTCACGGGGCGCGAATAAGTGACAACGTCACCATTCAGCAATCCTGCGTACGGGGCGAGTGCCATATCTACGGCGACGCGCGCGTGCTGCATCACAGCGTGGTCATTGCCGCCAAAGGGCTGACGCCGGATCATGAACAGATCCTCCAAATCTACGATAAGGCGACGGTGAGCCAGTCGCGCATTGTGCACCAGGCGCAAATCTACGGCGAGGCGATGGTTAATTTTGCCTTCGTTGAACACCGGGCCGAAGTCTTCGACAACGCGATCCTGGAGGGTAACGAACTCAACAACGTCTGGGTGTGCGACTGCGCGAAAGTCTACGGCAACGCCCGCGTGATAGCCGGTTTCGACGACGATGCCATCCCGACGGTGCGCTACAGCTCGCAGATTGCGGAGAATGCCGTGGTTGAAGGCAACTGCGTCATCAAGCATCACGTCCTGATTGGCGGTCAGGCATGGCTGCGCGGCGGGCCGATCATGCTGGATGATAAAGTGGTGATCCAGGGGCGCGCGCGAATCAGCGGGGATGTGCTTATCGAGCATCGGGTTGAAATCACCGACGATGCGGTCATAGAAGCGTTTGCTGGCGAGAGCATTCATCTGCGCGGCGAAAAAGTGATAAACGGCGACCAGCGCATCACCCGCACGCCGCTGCTGGGTGCGTTATAGGGTATAAATCCTGCCGTAGATATTCACGTCGTCAAAGCGGCCATTCAGGTATTCCGCTTCCCGCAGGCACCCTTCCAGCGTAAAACCGTTGCGCACGGCAACGCTGTTGCTGTGCTGATTCGCCACCCGACACTTGATCACAAAACGACGGATCTCACCGCGTTCAGCGTAGTAGCGCATAAACGCCTGCAGTGACTGAGAGAGAATGCCCTGCCCCTGGTGGGCTTCATCCAGCCAGTAGCCGATGTAGCCGGCTTTGTTCGTCGGTTCAATAGTGTTGAACGACAGGATGCCAACTAACGCATCATCCTTGAAAATCAAAAACATTTTGGCGTAGCCGCGCTGATGCAGCATCTGGTTGCTCTGCACGTTGCGGCGGGTATCCTCTTCGCTGCCCACGTGCTGCGCCCAGTCAAAGGCGGTTTGCAGAAAGGCTCTGTTTTTAACAACGAGATTGTGCAGGTCGGCGGTGTAGCGCTCTTCGACGGCGCGAAGTTCGATATCCTGGGTGACGGGGATGAGTTCTGAAGACATGGTGCCTCTCAATTGCCGGGTGGCGCTAACGCTTACCCGGCCTACGTTTCGAAACTGTAGGCCGGGTAAGGCGAAGCCGCCACCCGGCACAATCCCACAAGTGTTAACGCATTACCCTGTCGTCAACGTACTGACGTTTATCCGGCGCCGGTGGGAAATACTGGTACAGCCAGGTTTCACTGATGGCGTCGCCCTGACAGCGCAGGAACAGGCGCATATCCACCGGCTCCGTCGAATCCGACGTCGGGTACCAGTCAAACAGAATGCGATAGCCGTCAAACGGCTCAACGTAGAGGATCTCTACCTGCTTCGCTTCACCGCTTGAGAGCGTAATCACCGGCTCGATGCCTTTTGGCGCAGCGGCCTTCAGGTCGCCACCGACGAAGTCAATCGCAAAGCGACGGGCCCACACTTTCGGGTAGTTTTCCCCTGGAGCCCAGCCTTCCGGGAAGCCGCCCATGCCGGTGCGGGTCGCATAAACGTTCGCCAGCGGGGAGCGCACCGGCGGCATCGCGCTCCAGTAGAGACGATATTTGAAGTCCAGCTCGTCGCCTGCTTTGACGGCTTTTTCCGGCTGCCAGAAGCAGACCACGTTATCCAGCGTTTCACCGGTGGTCGGGATCTCCATCAGGCCAACCGCGCCTTTACCCCAGTCGTTACGCGGTTCCACCCAGAGGCTTGGGCGCTTGTTGTACCACCCCATCACGTCCTGATAGTGCGAGAAATCGCGATCGAGCTGCAGCAGCCCGAACCCTTTCGGGTTTTTATCCATATAGGCGTTGAACTGCAGCTTCTGCGGGTTGTTCAGCGGACGACAAATCCACTCCCCGTTGCCGCGCCACATCGCCAGGCGGTCGGAGTCGTGAATTTGCGGGTGAATGGTGTCGCACATGCGGCGTTCGTTATTGCCGCAGCTGAACATGCTGGTCATCGGCGCAATGCCGAGCTGCTTGATGTCCTTACGCGCATAGAGGTGGTTTTCCACCTCCATGATCACCTGGCTCTTCTCGCAGTGGATCACGAACTTATAGGCGCCGGTGATGCTCGGGCTATCCAGCAGCGTATAGACGGTAAAGGTGGTGTCGCCGGGCTTGACGGTTTCAAACCAGAAGGCGGTAAAGTCCGGGAACTCTTCCGGCGTGTCGGTAAAGGTGTCTACCGCCAGACCGCGGGCGGAAAGGCCGTACTGGTAGGTGTCGTCCACCGCGCGGAAATAGCTGGCCCCCAGGAAAGAGACGATATCGCGACGCGCCAGCTCCGGCGCCTTAAACGCGCGGAAGCCCGCAAAGCCGAGATCGCTTTGCCCTTCCAGCTGTTTGGTATCCACGCCCGTTTCACCGTAGCTGAACAGCTCAGGACGGAAGTGGATCTCGCGCGCCATAGAGGTCGACTGGTCCAGCGAGAACATCCGCACGCGGCGGCGGAATCCCATTCCCATGTGGAAGAACTGCACGTCCAGCTGACGCCCTTCAATGTTGTTCCACAGAGACTGCTTTTCGTCGTAGCGAATGGCGTTGTACGCCTGCGGCGTCATGGTTGCCAGCGTCTCCGGCAGCGGACGCGGCGCGCCACCCCACGGGGTTTTCGCCAGGTCATGCGCCATGGATTGCAGTACGGAGAAGTCAAAACGACGGCTCTGGCCGTCAGCAATGTCAGAGTCGGCAGCGTATGCCGCTTTGGAAAACAGGGAAGCAAGGCCGGATGTGCCGCTCAGGGCTGCCACTGCCAGCGAGCCTTTTAGAAAACGTCTGCGATTCATGCCTGGAAAAACGTCCTTATGGTCGTGTGAATGTGTTCCGCGCTCGGCGAAATGACGGCAAGAAAGAACGCACAGCCTAAACAAAAATGGTTAAGAATCCAATTGTTGGCCGCTGATTATATGAACAAAGTGAGAAATATTTTCTGTCGACCAGAACGGCCCGAAAGTGGTGTAAAGAAAGCCTGGAAAATGTGTATAAAAATGCCCCGTCAGGACATCAGCTGACGGGGCCAATGAGGCGGTTATTTTACGCTGACATCGATACCCGGGAAGTACTTATCAGCGAGTTTGGCGATCGTGCCGTCGGCACGTACCTTATCAATTGCGGCATCAAGCTGCTTTTTGGTGGCCTCGTCACCTTTACGCAACCCAAAACCGATCCCGCTGCCGAGGATGGTGTCGTCAGACACCGGTTTGCCGATGAAGCCAAACCCTTTTCCCTGCGGCTTGCTGAGGAAACCTGCCTGCCCGGCCGCGGACATGACCAGCGAGGCGTCGATACGGCCATTCAGCAGATCGCCCCAGGCCATATTCTGATCTTTATACGACACCACGGTGACACCCTGCTTTTCCCAGTGCTCTTTGGCATAGGTTTCCTGAATGGAGCCCTGCAGCACGCCGATGGTTTTCCCCTTCAGCCCTTCAGGCGTCGCCTCGACCGCCGTCCCGGCCTTGCCGACCAGCTGCGACGGAATACGGTAGATCGGCTGGGTAAAATCAATGCTCTTGCGGCGCTGCTCGGTGATATTCATCGCCGAGTTGATGGCGTCGAATTTCTTCGCCACCAGCCCCGGGATCAGCGCATCAAACGAGGTTTCCACCCAGCTGCACTTCAGCGCTGCCGCTTTGCAGATGGCATTCCCCAGCTCAACGTCAAATCCTTCCAGTTTGCCTGCCGCATTGCGGCTTTCAAACGGCGGATATTCGGCTTCCAGACCGTAACGCAGCTCGGACGCTGCGAAGGAGGAAAAGGTACACAGCAATCCCATGCCGACAACTAGCGCGCGTAATTTCATCTCAAACTCCTCAGAGCCTATCCCAGTAGGCGTAATTGTTGAAGACAGTTTGGTACCGGACAGCGCACAGAAACCGGAACGTACATGTAGTACGTGAGGATTTCGAGCACTGCCCGGTGCCAAAATGGCGAATAAAATAGCCTAATGGGATAGGCTCAGCGTGGTTTAACCTGACACAGGGCTTGAGCACCTGCCCGTAACGTCGCCTCATCTTTCGCAAAAGAGAGACGAATCAATTTATTATCCGTACCGTCCGCATAAAACGCCGACAGCGGAATGGTGGCAACACCGTACTCAACGATCAGCCGTTTCACCAGCTCGCTGTCGCGCTCGTCGCTGAACTGGCTGTAGTCCGCCAGCATGAAGAACGAGCCGGCGCTTGGCAGCAGCGTAAACGGAGAATCGGCCAGCAGACTGTGCAGCAGATCGCGTTTGCGCTGGTAAAACGCCGACAGCGACAGCCAGGTTTGCGGGTCGACCATATGTTCAGCAAACGCGTGCTGCATTGGCGTATCGGCAGAGAACATTAAAAATTGATGGACTTTACAAATCTCGTCCATCAGTACCGCCGGTGCAACACAGTAACCCACGCGCCAGCCGGTGACGTGATACGTTTTTCCGAAAGAAGAAATAATCACGCTACGCTCCGCCAGCTGCGGGTGCGTAGCCATCCCGTGGTGCGGCTCACCGTCAAACACCACGTGTTCGTACACTTCGTCAGACAAAATAATGATGTCAGTATTGCGGGTCAGCGCCGCCAGCTGCTGCAGATCGTCGGCGGAAAAGACCTGACCGCTCGGGTTGTGCGGCGTATTGATGATGATCATGCGCGTGCGCGGGGTGATCGCGGCGCGAACCTCGTCCCAGTTGACGGCAAAATCCGGCACGGTGAGCTTGATGGCAACCGGCGTTGCCCCCTGCAGGCGGACAATCGGCGCGTAGCTGTCAAATGACGGCTCAAAATAGATCACCTCATCGCCCGGATGCACCAGCCCGCTGATTGCCGAGTAGAGCCCTTCGCTGGCGCTGGCGGTCACCAGCACCTCGCGGCCCGGGTCATACTGCGTGCCGTAAAGCGTGGCAATTTTATCGGCAATGCGCTCTTTGAGCGTCTGCAGGCCGGTCATCGACGCGTACTGGTTATGCCCTGCCTCCATCGCGCGGGTGACGCCCGCAACAAGCTTCGGGTCGCAGGAAAAATTCGGTGCGCCCTGAGAAAGGTTTATCGCGTTATGCTGCGCTGAGAGCTGGCCGATAACGGTAAAGATCGTGGTGCCCACATCGGGCAGTTTGGAGCGCGTTTGCACAGGCGTTTGTAAAGTCATCCTCTTTCCCTTCTCATGGACATTGCATAACTATTCAAACAACATCTCTGTTGTCGGGACAATCGAATTGTTGTCATAATAGCCATGAGAAAAATGCATAGCTGAGGTGTTTTCATGTCGCGCCGTTCGCTCCCGCTCAATGCCATCGACGCATTTTTAGTCACCGCGCGTCACCTGAATCTCACCCATGCTGCCGCAGAGCTTTGTCTGACGCAGGGGGCCGTGAGCCGCAAGATAGCCTCCCTCGAGGCCTGGTTTGGCTTTCCGCTTTTTGAACGCCACGCGCGCGGCCTGCGCCTCTCTTCACAGGGCTGCGCCCTGCTCCCGGAACTGCAGTCTGCGTTCGAACACTTGCTGACCGTGGCCGACCAGGCCCGCAGCCAGCAAACCGTGATCCGGCTCAAGGCGCCCACCTGCGCCATGCGCTGGCTGGTGCCGCGCCTGCTGGAGGTGGAGCGTGAGCAGCCGGATCTGCAGATCGCCCTGACCACCACCACCGATCATAACGTCAATTTCAAAACCGAATCTTACGACGCGGCCATCGTGTTCGGCACGCACATGAGCGCAGGCGACCTGCTGTTCGAAGAGGCGCTCACCCCGGTGATAAGCCCGGTGCGGGCGGGTGCAGCGCTGGGATCGCTGACGTTCCTGCACCCGACAAGGGATAAGACAGACTGGTCGCTGTGGCTGACGAAACAGGAAGGTCCGGGCTTTGCCATGCACAAAAATCAACACTTCGACACGATGGATCTCGCCATCACGGCCGCCATTCAGGGGCTGGGCGTTGCCATTGCCGACGAAACGCTGGTGGCCGAAGATGTTCGCGCGGGAAGACTGATGCGGCCTTATGAAACCAGCATAAAAACCGGCGCGAGCTACCGGCTGGTGCTGCGCGAAACGCCAGGGGAGGAAAATGGGCTGGCGGCGTTTCGCGCCTGTTTGCTTAATCGAGGCTGACGTGGTGCTTCATCACCCGTTTGAAGAGGCTCATCCGGGCGCGCATAAAGCGGTTTTCAAGCCTGAAACCTGCATGTTTATTCACGCCAATGCGTAATAATACGTCCCGCCCTTTACGGCATGCGGGCCAGTGCGTCGGCCCGGGCAGGATCTCACGAGGTCCTGCGTCTCGCGCAAAGCTCACCCAGTAATCGGCCACCTGAGCAGCAAACTGCACATCCCGTTCGTTGACATACTGGCGTGTAGGCTCCACCTGGCCGAGGGTATCAAAGACGTAAGGCACTTCATTGCCGTGCCACGCGCCGTTGATATAGGTGGCATGTTCCGCTTCCGCAACATAGTCAAACCAGTAACGCCAGCACAATCCGCCGACGCGCTGCTGCGCCTGCATCACGACGTAGCCCATCGTGGTGAACGCCATGTCGCGGCACACCTGCCTGCCCAGCTCCTCATCGCCTTTGACGCCCGGATAGAGCAGCTTAATCAGCCCCAGCCCGAAGCGTCGCTCCCGGCGAAGCTTCTGGATTTGCCCGGCGAGATCGATGCCAAACACCGCCATCACGCTGGCCTCATCGCTGTTCGAGCCGATCATTACCGGCACGGGGTGCTGGCGAGCGGCGAAAAAGACGTCCAGCATCGCTTCAGGCAGAACGCAATCCCCGACGATGGGGGCCGGAGCAATGTTCAGCGGCGCGGTGAGCGGCCAGAACGCCTCCGGCGGAATGTCGCGCAGCTGCTCGGCTGTCGCCTTTTCCAGGCCAAAATAGGCAGCCAGCGCCTTCCCTTTTTGCAACGCCTGCTCTCGCGGCGTGTCCGGCAAGGTGTACCCGCTTTGCACAATCGCCTTATGGAACAATCCTTCTGCAAGCGGAGAGGCCAGCAGAGAGAGCACGCTGCGCGCGCCCGCGGATTCACCAAACAGGGTCACGTTAGCGGGGTCGCCACCAAATGCGGCGATATTGTCCCTTACCCATTCGAGGGCGGCGATCTGATCCAGCAGGGCAAAATTATGCACCACGCGATCTTCCTCGCCTTCCAGCGCGGGATGGGCAAAAAAGCCAAGATGACCGAGACGGTAGTTGATCGTCACCACAACCACGCCGCGCGTGGCCAGCGCTTTGCCGTTATAGGGCGGTAAGCCACCCGCACCGATGGTAAAGCCGCCGCCGTGCAGCCAGACCATAACCGGAAGCGGCCCGGCGCGCTCTGTGGGAGACCAGACGTTCAGATAGAGGCAGTCTTCCGAGAACTGACCGGGATCGCCCCCGCCCAGCTCCTGGCAATATTCGCTGCTTTGCCAGCTTGAGGCCGAAAAAGCGGTAGCCTCGCGAACGCCATCCCACGGCTCAGGATGCCGCGGGGAGCGCCAGCGCCACTCGCCAACGGGCGGTGCGGCATAAGGAATACCGCACCAGACGTGGACATTTTCATCGGTTAAACCAGACAGTGCGCCCTGGCGCGTTTCAACCACAGGGGCGGAAGGATTTTGCATAACGACCTTATTTTTTCCATCACCCCCCAGCAGAGTAACGCTTTCAGAGCAAACCGCAACGCTGTTTGCTGCGCGTTTCAGCCTCCTCATAGAGGGTAAATTCGTCATACACCGGGCAGCCGAGGGCCGCTTCAAACGCATCGCGGCTGGCGTTACCGTGGCTGCGGGCCTGGGTTTCATTCCCGAGATTGGACTGGAAAATCCCCGCGGCGCTGACCGGGAGGAAATCTTCGTAGGTGATCGGCTGTGCGATGACCCATCCGCGCTCGATCAGCGGCTGCGGATCGTCGCCAGGCCGGAACGCATGGCGATGCGCTTCACCCGCTGGCGTCAGACGGTAGCGGAAATACGCCAGCTCCTGACGGCGCATTAACAGTTCGCTGTCAGGGAAGGCGCTAAAGATCTCCTGCAGATGCAGCTGGTGCGTCAGGTTATCTTTGCCGGTGCCGGCCTGGGCAAGGAGGCTATCGTACAGTTCCCGGCCTTTCGGGGTCAGCGCCACGCCGCGCTGCTCAATCTCACCGAAGCGCGCGGTGTGGGTGCCTTTGTGTTCACCGGCAAACAGCACCGGCTCTTCCAGCGCCTTGAAACTGGTTTGACGCAGCAGGACGGGCACCTCGCGACGCGGCGGCCCTTCAATCAAAATTTTCGGCTCAATACCGTACTTCGGCATCAGCTCCTGCACCCGGTCAATATCCAGCGTGCGCGGCGTCAGGTGGTTAATATGACAGCCCGGGAAGCAGACCACATCGGCGATCAGCCGGTGCTCGTTATGCAGCGCGAGATAGGTCTCCTGATCGACCGTCGCATGGCGGTGCCAGCGGAAGGTTTCCAGCGCTTCCTGCACAAACTCCTGCGCCTGCTCGACGGTAAACTGCCCTTCCGATTCATACAGATCGAGAAGCGCCAGACAGCGCGGGGTGAAGATGTTTCGGTGAGACAGAATTTCCGCCGCACGTTCGCGCAGCGCGACGTTTTCAATCAGCTCAAGGCGCAGCAGCGAAGTAAAGATGCGGAACGGATTACGGCACAGCGCCGCATCATCAATCGGCCGAAATGCCGTTGAATGGACCGGCACCCCCGCCTGGGAGAGGTCGTAATAGCTGACCGGGTACATCCCCATAATGGCAAACATACGGCGCAGGGTTGAAAGTTCTTGCGCACTGCCGACGCGGATGGCCCCGTGACGCTCGACGTTCAGACGCGCAAGCTCATCGGCGTTTGCCAGTTGTTCATGTAATAGTGGATCATTTTCCAGCACCGCCAGGTTTACGTCCGCTACCAGTTCAAGCAAGGTGCCGTACTGCGGAACTTCCTGCTGGTACATCGCCGACATAGCCTGCGAAAAGTGTTCCCGAATGTCATCAGCCGTGATGGTGTTCGCCATGATGTCATGCCTCCAGTGAATATTACCTGGAGTGTAGAGAAACCCGTTCCTTCCGGGGGGAAAGATTTCTGATTTGTGATCTTAAGACGACAGTGGTCAAACCGTGTGCGACTGGCCTCTGAACAAGCCTTAACGAAACCGCCCTTTCGCGCCTGGCGCTTTTTATCCAGGATTTTCCTTATAATTATTTATGGTTTCGCTTTCTAGCTATAAAGGAGTATTTTTTATTTTCCCCTGGCTGCAAATCAACCAATTTGAGTGCGTCATTATTTTTATCCTCAGCTTTCAAATTTTTAGCTCAAAGTTAGGAATAATCTGAACAGTTGTTTACAAGTCCTTCCTGTCTATCCATATTTCCAACGCAAGCGAAGCGCAAATTTACAAATATTTAAAAATAACGCAACCGCAAATAGCAAAACGCATTTGACGGATCGCACACAGCGACTAGAGTTATTACTCGAACGACGAGTGATACGGAATATTTCCGTATCGTACTGACATAACCAATATATGACTATGAGGTTTAATATGGCAGAGCATCGTGGTGGTTCCGGTAATTTCGCTGAAGACCGTGAAAAAGCATCAGAAGCTGGACGTAAAGGTGGCCAGCACAGCGGTGGTAATTTTAAAAACGATCCGCAACGCGCATCTGAAGCGGGTAAGAAAGGGGGACAGAACAGTCACGGCGGAGGCCGTAAATCTGATAACTCCTGATCTTATTTAGTACTCTTTTAATAAAACCAGAGAGCATGCTGCGGGCTGAAAAGCTCGCAGTACCCTTTCTTTATTTTACCGGAGCGTAATAATTATGAATATGAAAAGTGTAGAGGATGTATTTATTCATCTTCTGTCGGATACCTACAGCGCAGAAAAGCAGCTTACCCGAGCGTTAAGCAAACTTGCCCGCGCCGCCTCCAGCGAGAAGCTGAGCGCCGCCTTTACCGCACACCTTGAAGAGACGCAAGGTCAGATCGAACGTATCGACCAGATCGTGGAACAGGAAGACGGCATCAAGCTCAAGCGCATGAAATGCGTCGCAATGGAAGGCTTAATTGAAGAAGCTAATGAAGTCATCGAAAGCACGGAAAAAAATGAAGTCCGTGATGCCGCATTAATTGCCGCTGCGCAAAAAGTAGAGCATTACGAAATAGCCAGCTACGGTACCCTTGCCACTCTGGCAGAACAGCTCGGCTATAAAAAAGCCGTTAAGCTTCTTGCCGAAACGCTGGAAGAAGAGAAAGAGACCGACCTTAAACTCACCGACCTGGCCGTTGGCAATATTAACCAAAAAGCGCAGAAATGACGCGATAATACAGGTTAAATAAAATGAGCATCAGTCCCAGGACAATTAAACGGTGCCATTTAGCGGCAGCGATAATATGGTTCATTCTCGCTATCCCTTCCGTCATCTGGTGGAAGAACAGCGTGCTATGGGTCATTATCATCAGTATTTATGCCAATATTGTCGGCCATTTATCTGGCTACAGTGCCGCACGTGCCGATCAGGCTGCTGAAAGTGAGACCAAATAAGCGAACCCCTAATGAGGATACAATGATGAATCACGTAGAACACTACCATGACTGGCTACGCGATGCCCATGCAATGGAAAAGCAAGCCGAATCTATGCTGGAATCCATGGCCAGCCGTATCGATAATTATCCTGATGTTCGCGCCAGAATTGAGCAACATATTAATGAGACAAAACGGCAAATCACATTGCTGGAGGAAATCCTCGACCGTAATGATATTTCTCGTTCGGTCTTAAAAGACTCGATGAGCAAAATGGCGGCGCTGGGACAATCCATCGGCGGCATGTTCCCTTCTGACGAAATCGTGAAGGGCTCGATCAGCGGCTATGTTTTCGAACAGTTTGAAATCGCCTGCTATACCTCCCTGCTGGCGGCGGCCAAAAAAGCGGGTGACACCGCCTCGATACCCGCTATTGAGACGATCCTCGCCGAAGAGCGCGAAATGGCCGACTGGCTGATTCGTCATATCCCGCAAACGACGGAACAGTTCCTGCTGCGTTCAGACGCGTCGGGTGTCGAAGCGAAAAAATAACCCACAGGAGAGTGAGCATGTTTCGACACGTCAAACAGCTGCAATACACGGTTCGCGTCGCCGAACCGAATCCCGGCCTGGCCAACCTTTTACTGGAACAATTTGGCGGACCGCAGGGTGAACTGGCCGCCGCCTGCCGTTACTTTACGCAAGGGTTGAGCGATGACGATCCGGGCCGTAAAGACATGCTGATGGATATCGCGACCGAGGAGTTAAGCCACCTCGAAATTATCGGCACTCTGGTCGGTATGCTGAATAAAGGTGCCAAGGGCGCGCTGGCGGAAGGGGTGGAAAATGAGGCCGAGCTGTATCGCTCCATGACCGAAAACGGGAATGACAGCCACATCACCTCCCTGCTCTACGGCGGCGGAACCCCGCTAACCAACTCAGCGGGCGTACCCTGGACGGCGGCCTACGTCGACACCATTGGCGAGCCGACGGCGGATCTGCGTTCGAACGTGGCGGCCGAGGCCAGAGCCAAAATCATCTATGAACGGCTGATCAACGTGACTGACGATCCCGGCGTTAAAGATGCCCTGGCGTTTCTGATGACGCGTGAGGCGGCGCATCAGCTCTCCTTTGAGAAGGCGCTACAGTCCATCCGTAATAATTTCCCGCCGGGAAAACTGCCGCCAATCGAGGAATTCACCAACAAGTACTACAATATGTCTGAAGGTGGAGAGGTTCGCGGAAGCTGGAACAGCGATAAACATTTCGATTACGTTGAGTCCCCCCAGCCTGCGGTGGATGGCGGCGATGGCAGTGCCAGCGTGACGCTCACAACCGAGCAGGCAACCCTGGTTAAGGCGATGTCTGCCCGCACGAAGTCCGATCCACATTCCGACCCGCTGACCGGTGCCGAGCTGGGTGCCGGTAAGACTAAACCGTAATCGGTTTGCCGGGCAGGCCTGACCTGCCCGGCAAGTCGCGTGCCCCATCGTCTCAGAGGTACGGACCATGTTCGAACTCGATGCGTTTCATCTGGCCAGAATTCAGTTCGCTTTTACCGTCTCGTTCCACATCCTGTTTCCTGCGATCACCATCGGTCTCGCCAGCTACCTGGTGGTGCTGGAGGGCATGTGGCTGCGCACCAAAAACGACGTCTGGCGATCGTTGTACCACTTCTGGCTAAAGATATTTGCCGTTAACTTCGGCATGGGCGTCGTTTCCGGGCTGGTGATGGCGTACCAGTTTGGCACCAACTGGAGCGGGTTCTCCCAGTTCGCGGGCAGCATTACCGGCCCGCTTTTGACTTATGAGGTGTTAACCGCTTTCTTCCTGGAGGCCGGATTCCTCGGCGTTATGATGTTCGGCTGGAACAAGGTCGGCCCGGGGCTGCACTTCTTTTCGACCTGCATGGTGGCGCTCGGCACGCTGATGTCGACCTTCTGGATCCTCGCCTCCAACAGCTGGATGCATACGCCGCAGGGTTTCACTATCGAAAACGGGCAGGTTATCCCGCAGGACTGGCTGGCCATCGTCTTTAACCCCTCCTTCCCGTACCGTCTTATTCATATGGCTATCGCCGCGTTCCTGAGCAGCGCGCTGTTTGTCGGCGCGTCGGCCGCCTGGCATCTGCTGCGCGGTAACGATACGCCCGCCGTTCGCACCATGTTTTCGATGGCGATGTGGATGGCGCTGCTGGTCGCCCCTATCCAGGCGGTGGTGGGCGATATGCACGGCCTGAACACGCTTGAGCATCAGCCAGCCAAAATCGCCGCTATTGAGGGTCACTGGGAAAATCCGCCCGGCGAGGCCACCCCGCTGCTGCTGTTTGGCCTGCCGGATATGGAGGAAGAGCGCACCAAATACGGCCTGGAGATCCCCGCGCTCGGCAGCCTGATTCTGACGCACAGCCTGGATAAACAGGTCCCGGCCCTGAAAGACTTCCCGAAAGAGGATCGCCCCAACTCGACCATCGTTTTCTGGTCGTTCCGCATTATGGTGGGGATGGGGCTGCTGATGATTACCCTCGGTCTGCTCAGCCTCTGGCTACGCTATCGCCACCGACTTTACCACTCGCGTCCGTTCCAGTGGTTTGCCCTCTGCATGGGGCCTGCGGGGCTGGTCGCGCTGCTTGCCGGCTGGGTGACCACCGAAGTGGGCCGTCAGCCGTGGGTTGTCTATGGCTACCTGCGCACCATCGACGCGGTATCGCTGCACAGCACCCTGCAGATGAGCATTAGCCTGCTGGCGTTCTTCGTCGTCTACTCATCCGTATTTGGCGTGGGCTATGTTTATCTCATCCGGCTGATTAAGAAAGGTCCTCAGCCCGTTGATACGCTGACGTCAAACACCTCGGGCACGCCTGCCCGTCCGCTGTCAGCCGCGGAGTCTGTTCCGGAAGAGGAGAGAATCTGATGGGCGTCGATATCTCAGTGATTTGGTTTGCCATCATCGTGTTTGCCACGCTGATGTATATCATTATGGATGGCTTCGATCTGGGGATTGGCCTGCTGTTTAACTTCGTGGGCGATGCCAAAGAGCGCGATGTGATGGTCAATAGCGTGGCGCCCGTCTGGGACGGAAACGAGACCTGGCTGGTGCTCGGCGGCGCGGGGCTGTTCGGCGCGTTTCCGCTGGCCTATGCGGTGATCATTGATGCGCTGACCATCCCCCTCACCGCGATGCTGATCGGCCTCATCTTTCGCGGCGTTGCCTTTGAGTTCCGCTTCAAAGCCACCCCTTCACACCGCAAATTCTGGGACTACTCCTTTGCCGGCGGCTCCCTGCTCGCCACCTTCAGCCAGGGCGTGGTGGTGGGCGCCGTGATCAACGGCTTTGACGTGGAGGGCCGACGTTTTGTCGGCTCTTCGCTGGACTGGCTCACGCCTTTCAACCTCTTCTGCGGCATCGGTCTGGTCGTTGCCTACACGCTGCTGGGCACCACCTGGCTCATCATGAAAAGCGAAGGCGCGCTGCAACAACGCATGCGCGAACTGACCCGCCACGTGCTGCTGGCGCTGATGGTGGTTATCGCGGTGGTCAGCGTCTGGACGCCGCTCGGCTGGCAGTACGTCGCCGACCGCTGGTTTACCCTGCCCAACTTCTTCTGGTTCCTGCCGGTTCCGCTGCTGGTCGGGATCTTCAGCGTGCTGATCTGGCGCCTGACCCGCAATCCGGACAGCCACGCGCGCCCTTTCCTGCTGACGCTGGGGCTGATTTTCCTCGGGTTCAGCGGTCTGGGTATCAGCCTCTGGCCGAACATTATTCCGCCGCGTATCACTCTGTGGGAGGCCGCGGCCCCGCCTGCCAGCCAGCTGTTTATGCTGGTCGGGACGTTACTGATTATTCCGGTGATCCTGGTGTACACCGCCTGGAGCTATTACGTGTTCCGGGGCAAGGTTTCGGATACTGAAGGCTATCACTGAGGCACGCTATGACGGACTGGCATACACGGGCCATTATTTACCAGATTGATACCGCACTCTTTTATGATTTGAACGGCGATGGCTGCGGGGACATCGCCGGGATAGCTGCCAAGCTGCGGTACATTCGCCGCATGGGGGCGACGGTTATCTGGATCACCCCGTTTTACCTCACGCCCTTTCTCGATGAAGGCTATGACGTCAGCGACCATCTCCAGGTGGATCCCCGCTTCGGAAAGCTGGCCGATATCATCGCCTTTATTGAACAGGCCCGCGAGCTGGGCATGCAGGTCATTATTGAACTGCTGATCCAGCACACCTCTGACGCGCATCCCTGGTTCCAGCAGGCCCGCCGTAACCCGGCGTCACCCTATCGGGATTACTACCTCTGGTCAGATAGTGACGACGACGATACGCCCCCCATGTTTCCCGGCGTGGAGGAGAGCATCTGGACCTGGGATGACGAAGCGGGACAATACTACCGGCACATGTTCTATCGCCACGAACCGGACCTGAACCTGACCTCGCCCGCGGTGCTGAAAGAGATCGAGAACATCATCCTCTTCTGGCTCAAGCTGGGCGTGTCGGGGTTCCGCCTGGATGCCGCCTCCCACCTGACCACGCAGGCGGGAAACGGTGATGAAAAAAAGGGCCTGTGGATCCTCGAACACATGCGCCGTCTGATTGAGGAGCATAATCCGGACGCGATCCTGCTGGGTGAAGTGGACGTCGAGGTGGAGGCCTATCAGGACTACTTTGGCAATAATGACCGCCTGAATCTGGTGCTCAATTTCTGGCTCAACAAGTATTTTTACGTTAGCCTGGCCCGCAAAAGCGCCCGTCCGCTGCGCAACGCGGTGAAGAAGATGATCGTCCCGCCCGATTCATGCTGTTTTGCCAACTGGCTGCGCAATCACGACGAGCTGGATCTGGAGGGCATCAGCCAGAAAGACAAACAGTTTGTCCTCGATACCTTCGCCCCTGATGAGGAGATGAACGTCTATCAGCGCGGGATCCGCCGCCGCCTGGCGCCGATGTTGAACGGCGATCTGAAGCGGCTGGCGTTCTGCCACGCGGTACTCTTTTCCCTGCCCGGCGTTCCGGTGATGCGCTATGGCGATGAGATCGGCATGGGGGATGACCTCGATCTGGAGGAGCGCTACGCCGTGCGCACCCCCATGCAGTGGGCGGGATCGCAAGGCGGCGGTTTTTCGGCAGCCGACCCGGAAAAATTTATCGCGCCGATTATCGACCGCGGTCCTTACCGCTATCAAAAAATCAACGTCGCTGATTCGCTGCTCCACCGCAACTCGCTCCTGCACCGCATCATTGATATCGCCAATACCCGCTCGGAGTTCCCCGAAATTGCCGTTGCGCCCTTTCGGCTCCTCACGATCGATAGTGACGCGGTGCTGGGGATCTATTACGAGACCGAAGAACGCAGCATCCTGACCTTTGTTAACTTCAGTGAGCAGCCGGTGCAGTTCACCGTGAAGGGGATCCGCAACACGACCTGGACCGCCTGTCTCGCGGACAAACGCTACGATGACGCGCTGGTTTGCGGTAAAACCGTCGAGCTCAGCCTTGGCGGCTACGGCTATCGCTGGTTCTGGACGCACCGCAGCGCGCTGCGCTGATTACGGTTTCCGGCGGATTATCAAACGCGTCAACACAATACCCGCCACCGCAAGGGCCCCTAACGCCACTTTGCCCGGCATACCGGAGGTCACGGACGACGCGCGGGTTTTCGCTTCGTCAGTGAAACGGCCATGGATTTTGTGCAGGTCGTTAACCGGCTGGTCGAGATAATCCCGGCGGTCCGGCGCGTTCAGATCGTCGGTCATCTGACCTTCCCAGGCTTTCTTCACCATCAGCCTGTCCAGAAAACCCGGGAAGAGGAACTGCCCGACAATCGACTGAATGGTGCTGCTGCCAACCCACAGCTCGCGCACCGGCTTTTGCGCCACCCTGAAGATGGCGCTGGCGGCGACTTCAGGCTCGAACACCGGCGGTACCGGCCGCATTGCCCACGCGAACTTGTTCCTTGCCCATTCGAACTGCGGCGTATTGAGCCCCGGCATCTGCACCATCGAAAGCTGAACCCGGCTGTTCTCATGCATCAGCTCGGTGCGCACCGCATCGGTAAACCCGCGAATCGCCGCTTTGGCCCCGCAGTAGGCGGACTGCAGGGGAATGGAACGGTAGGCCAGCGCGGACCCTACCTGAATAATCACGCCCCTGTCGCGCGGAACCATAAGCTCAAGCGCCGCGCGGGTGCCGTTCACGTAGCCGAGGTATGTCACCTCGGTCACGCGCCGAAACTCGTCCGGCGTAAGGGTACGAAACGGTGCCAGCACGGCCCCCATGGCGTTGTTGACCCAGACATCAATCGCACCGAGGCGATACTCAATCTCGTTAGCCGCATCCACCACCGCCTGACTGTCGGCGACGTCCGCCTGCACGGCGTGCGCATTTACGCCGAAGCGGCGCAACTCTTCCTGGGTGGAGTGCAGGCTGGCTTCATCACGGGCGATGAGACCCACATCGTAACCTGCTTTTGCGAAGCGCAGCGCCGTGGCTTTTCCCACGCCCGCCGTCCCACCGGTAATCACTATGACAGCCATAGAACCTCCACGTGAACTCAACCGTTATTTCCGTCCGACAATGTTGTTACCAGCTCTGCCAGCGAAAAATGCACCGCTTTTTCCACCACGTCCTGACAGTCTCCGGAGAAAAGCACGGTACGGGTTTTCGTCTCGCCACGTATGTTCCACGCAAAACAGACCGTCCCCGCCGCCGTGCCGTCGTCGCCCCCTTCCGGGCCAGCGTATCCGCTGATGGCGATGCTGATATCCGCCTGGGCAATGTCGCGGATGCTGGCGGCCATCTCGGTCACCGTCTGTTCGCTGACGGCGGTATAGCGCGCCAGCGTTTCAGGCCGCACGCCGAGGATCCGCGCTTTCGCGGCATCGCTGAACACCACCAGCCCGACATCATAAAAATCGGCCGTGTTCTCTTCAGCGCAGAGCGCCACCGAGAGCTTTCCCCCGGTGCAGGATTCCGCCGTGGTTAAGCGCAGCCCGACATCGGTTAACTTGCTCGCCAGTTTTTTTGTCAGTTCACCGACGGTGTAATCGTTATCGTGCAAAAGATTGCTCATCTTGCCGCCTCTTATTTCTCAAAAGGAATGATTGAAATATGTCCATTGCGCTCAAGTATGGCATATTTAATTTGGCTTATTTCGGTAATGCCATTATTCTGACGCGCGGAAACCAGAATATCATCGCAAGAGACATCGACCTTTTTGAGTTTATCCGCCAGGGGAATGCCGTTTTCCACCAGAATCACGGGTGTTCCGTCCAGAATATTCTCTACCGGGGAAAAATACTTTTTCATAAGGCCAAAAATAATATCCACTACCACCAGGGTGGTAATCGTAATCATCGCGCCGGTGACGGAAAAATCCTGCCCCAGAAGCGCCTGCTGCGTGGCCTCACTAATTATCAGGAGAAGAATGAGATCAAAGCTGGTCATCTGCAGCAGCGCGCGTCGCCCGGCCACTTTAAATACCACCACGAGGAACAGATAAATCGCCAGCGCACGAAAGACCATATCCATATCAGCCTCCTACGGGTAAATAAATTGCCAGAGGGTGATCTCCGGTTCGTTGTTTACGCGGATGACCGAGTTCCATTTACCGGCTCGGGACGGTGTGGTAAAGAGTAATACCGAAAAGTTGTCCGTCTTTTTCAGGTTGTGATAAACAAAATAAAGGCTGTTTCCGTGGCTGAACATGGCGTCCGGCTGGGGCCAGACGCTGCCTGGATCATACGCCTCGCTACGCTCGCTGGTGACGCTGAGGGTATAGGTCCCCTCCGTTTTCACCGGAAACGCAAGCTGCATCCGTGTCTCCGTCTCCCGCCGCCCAAAGCGCTCATAGTTTATGGTCAGCGACTTAGCGGAATTTGTTTTTACCGTATCGCTGACTATTCCGCTTGAAAACAGACCGGCAATGGCGGCAACGATAATACCTAACAGAACAATAAACCCCACCTGACGAAACGCGTATTCAAACGTCAGCAAGCGATATCTTTCATCTATCCCGGGTAACTTTTCATTTTCACGCTTCATGGCCATCGTCACCGTTTCGCTTATTATCCGATAATTTTGATTTCTAACGCGATTGTTTTTAGGACTTATCACATTTGCCACATAAAGGAATAGCAACAATACTTAATAAGTCAAGACACCCAAAATGAAGGATATCCGATGAAATTATCGCTTATTTCCGCTTTTTTGATATTTCTGGTTCCGGCCGCATGGGCAGATAATAACGGCGGGTTACAAAAAGGTGAAGCCCCACCGCCTCCCCACGCCCTGGATAGCGGATATCGCGGAACCGATGACGCGCGTATTATGACCATCGATCAGGCAAAACAACTGCACGACGGTGCGACCATTTCATTACGCGGTAATCTTATTGACGGTAGCGGCGATAAGTTTGTATTTCAGGATAAAACCGGAAAAATCGACGTTATTATTCCCCAGGCAGTCTTCGACGGCAGAACGGTAAAACCCGACCAGATGATCAGCATCAACGGTTCGCTTGATAAAAAATCATCTCCTGCTGTCGTCCGTGTCGATCGTTTGCAGAAATAATTCAGCGAAGCGTTAACGCTGCAGTTATCCATCAAATCTCACCCCTTGGCTTAAGGAGTCAGCTATGAGTGATACCCAACAACGTACGAACGCTTACCCGCAGCCCCCGTTCCCGGAACAGCCACAGACGCCACCGGGACTGGCATCCGAAATGCAGCCTGTACCCGATCACGGGGAAACCAGCTACAAAGGGCATGGCCGCCTGGCCGGTAAAAAAGCGCTGATTACCGGCGGTGACTCGGGTATCGGTCGCGCAGTGGCCATCGCCTATGCCCGTGAAGGTGCCGATGTGGCCATTAACTACCTGCCTGAAGAGGAAAAAGACGCCGCGGAGGTCATCGACCTGATCAAAGCCGAAGGCCGGAACGCCGTCGCGCTGCCGGGGGACGTTCGGGACGAAACCTTCTGCCAGAATCTGGTCGAAGAAGCCGTCTCGAAGCTGGGCGGGCTGGATATTCTGGTCAATAACGCCGGTCGTCAGCAGTTCCGTGAATCCCTTGAAGAGCTGACCACCGAAGATTTTGACGCGACGTTTAAAACCAACGTCTATGCCCCCTTCTGGATCACGAAGGCGGCGCTGCGCCACCTGAAAGCCTCGTCCGTTATCATTAATACCTCCTCCGTTCAGGCCGTGAAGCCGAGCCCGGTGCTGCTGGACTACGCCCAGACCAAAGCCTGTCTGGCGGTATTTACCAAATCCTTAGCCAAGCAGCTGGGTCCGAAAGGCATTCGCGTCAACGCGGTCGCTCCCGGCCCCTACTGGACGGTACTGCAATCCAGTGGCGGCCAGCCGATGGAAAAAGTGAAGGAGTTTGGCGGCGATACCCCGCTGGGACGTCCGGGTCAGCCCGTCGAGATTGCCCCGCTGTACGTCACGCTGGCCTCGGATGAATGTTCATTTACCTCCGGCCAGGTATGGTGTTCTGACGGCGGTGACGGCGTGATCTGACCCCTTAACCCTCCCTCTCTGTAATGAGCAATAAATGAACAAGGATGTTCACATTTCTTTCCCTGCCGAAAAACATGTTGTAACTCAAACAGATCAAATGTTAAAAATATTTTGCTATCAAGTTATCAAAATTAAACAACTTAGCTTGTCACCCGCATCGCTCTGTTTTTAACATCGCCTATGGAAAAAAATGGTCTGTTCAGTCAGCGCATACGCTTGCGCCATTTGCATACATTTGTGGCCGTCGCTCAACAGGGAACGCTGGGGCGTGCGGCTGAAACTCTTAACCTGAGCCAGCCTGCGCTCTCGAAAACCCTCAACGAGCTTGAACAGCTGACCGGCGCCCGTCTTTTTGACCGGGGTCGGCTGGGGGCGCAGCTTACCATCGTGGGCGAACAGTTCCTTACGCACGCCGTCAAAGTGCTGGATGCGCTCAATACCGCAGGCCAGTCGCTGCATCGAAAAGAAGAACACACCAGCGAGGTCGTCCGCGTTGGGGCACTGCCCACCGCCGCGCTGGGCATTCTTCCGCCGGTGATTGGCCAGTTCCACAAGCAGCAACGGCATACCACGATCCAGGTTGCCACCATGAATAACACCATGCTGCTCGCGGGGCTGAAATCGGGAGAGCTGGATATCGGGATTGGCCGCATGTCCGACCCTGAACTGATGGGCGGTCTCAATTACGAGCTGCTGTTCCTGGAGTCCCTGAAGCTGGTGGTTCGTCCCGATCATCCGCTGCTGCAGGACACGGTGACGTTAAGCCGCGTCATGGAGTGGCCGGTGGTGGTGTGCCCGAAAGGGACCGTCCCACGTCAGACCGCCGAAACCTTGCTGCAAATGCAGGGGTGTACGCTGCCCTCAGGGTGTATCGAAACGCTGTCGGCCTCGCTTTCACGCCAGCTCACCCTCGACTATGACTACGTCTGGTTCGTTCCCTCCGGCGCGGTAAAAGATGATTTGCGCCAGGGCACGCTGACCGCTCTCCCGGTAACGGCCCCCGGCGCCGGTGAACCTATCGGCATTTTGACCCGGGTAGATACCCCGCTTTCCACGGGCGCGCAGACGCTGCTGAGCGCCATCCGTAAATCGATGCCGGTTTAATACCCCTCACCCTAACCCTCTCCCCTAAAGGGGCGAGGGAACAGACCTGCGCGTTAATCAAATAATGCGAAATCATTCATTAACAATTGCGTAAAACAATTTAACAGTTTTATCATAGCCGTGAATTCACCAAATGGTTCATAAACGGTTTGATAAAAACGAATTCACCCGTACTAATCATCAATCTCACCGCATTTATTACCCAACTGGTACATACCCGACACGGCGGCGGGATCTAAAGGAGAGAGAAATGGCATTTGGCAGCGCGCCACGTGGAATACCGCGTATTCTGCAGTGGCTTCTTGCCGGACTGATGATGCTCATCGGTCTGGCGGTCGGCGGGTTGGGCTTTAAGCTCGCCACCGTAGGCGGGAGTAGTTACTTCCTGATAATGGGCGTGGCAATGGTGATTGCCGCGATCCTGATTTTCCTCAACCGCACCAGCGGGATCATGCTTTACGGCATCGCGTTTATTGCCTCGCTGTTCTGGGCGGTAAGCGATGCAGGCTGGGATTTCTGGCCGCTCTTCTCCCGCCTGTTTACCTTTGCCGTGCTGGCGTTCCTGTGCGCCATCGTCTGGCCCTTTCTGCGTGCGGCAAACCACACTGCACCAAACAAAGCCCCCGCTTTTGGCGTCGCGGCGCTGCTCGCGGTGGCCATGCTGGTCAGCCTCGGCTGGATGTTTAAGCCGCAAACCCTTGTGGCAGCGAACGAGCCCGTGCCTGTGAAACCCGTCGCACCCGGCGAGCAGCAAAAGAACTGGGAGCACTGGGGCAACACCACCCACGGCGACCGCTTCGCCGCGCTGGATCAGATTAACAAGCAAAACGTCAGCTCGCTGAAAGTCGCGTGGGTTGCGCACACCGGCGATATTCCGCAGAGCAACGGCTCGGGTGCGGAAGATCAGAACACGCCGCTGCAGATTGGCGACACGCTGTATGTCTGTACGCCGTACAGTAAAGTGCTGGCGCTGGACGTGGATTCCGGTAAAGAAAAATGGCGTTATGATTCGAAAGCCACCGCGCCGAACTGGCAGCGCTGCCGCGGTCTGGGCTACTTTGAAGATCATGAAAACGTGACAGCGTCACAGACCGGAACATCGCCAGCGGCATGCCCTCGCCGCCTGTTCCTGCCCACCACTGATGCCCGTCTGATTGCCATTAACGCGGATAACGGCAAGGTCTGCGACGACTTTGGCGACCACGGCACCGTGGATCTGAGCGTCGGCATGGGTGAGATTAAGCCCGGATATTATCAGCAGACCTCCACGCCGCTGGTAGCCGGAAACGTCGTTGTCGTCGGCGGTCGCGTCGCGGATAACTACTCGACCGGCGAGCCGCCGGGCGTGGTCCGCGCCTACGACGTTCACACCGGTAAGCTGGCCTGGGCGTGGGATCCGGGTAATCCGAACCTGACCGGCCTGCCGCCGGAAGGCCAGACCTACACCCGCGGCACGCCGAACGTCTGGTCAGCGATGTCCTACGACGCCAAACTGAACCTGATCTACCTGCCAACCGGCAACGCCACGCCAGACTTCTGGGCGGGCGAGCGTACCGCGCTGGACGATAAGTACAGTTCCTCCATCGTCGCCGTCGACGCGGCCACCGGCCAGGTCCGCTGGCATTTCCAGACCACCCACCACGACCTGTGGGACTTTGACCTGCCTTCCCAGCCGCTGCTGTACGACCTGCCTGACGGCAAGGGCAGCACCACGCCTGTGCTGGTGCAGACCAGCAAGCAGGGCATGATCTTCATGCTTAACCGCGAAACCGGCAAGCCGGTGGCGAAGGTCGAGGAACGCCCTGTCCCGGCGGGTAACGTTGAAGGTGAACGCTACTCCCCAACCCAGCCGTACTCTGTTGGCATGCCGATGATTGGCAACCAGACGCTGACCGAGTCCGACATGTGGGGCGCGACGCCAGTCGACCTGCTGCTGTGCCGCATTCAGTTTAAAGAGATGCGTCATCAGGGCGTCTTCACTCCACCGGGTCTCGACCGTTCCCTGCAGTTCCCTGGCTCACTCGGCGGGATGAACTGGGGCAGCGTCTCCGTTGACCCGAACAACAGCCTGATGTTCGTCAACGATATGCGTCTGGGTCTGGCAAACTACATGGTGCCGCGCGCGAACGTGGCGAAAGATGCCAGCGGCATCGAGATGGGGATTGTCCCGATGGACGGCACGCCGTTCGGCGCGATGCGCGAGCGCTTCCTGTCGCCGCTGGGCATTCCGTGCCAGAAGCCGCCGTTTGGCACCATGTCGGCCGTTGACCTGAAAACCGGCAAGCTGGTGTGGCAGGTTCCTGTTGGCACGGTGGAAGATACCGGCCCGCTGGGCATTCGCATGCACATGCCAATCCCGATCGGCATGCCGACGCTTGGGGCATCGCTCTCGACCCAGTCTGGCCTGCTGTTCTTTGCCGGCACCCAGGATTTCTACCTGCGCGCGTTTGATACCGCCACCGGGAAAGAGATCTGGAAAGACCGCCTGCCGGTCGGCAGCCAGTCCGGCCCGATGACCTACGTGTCGCCGAAAACCGGTAAGCAGTACATCATCATTAACGCCGGTGGCGCCCGCCAGTCGCCGGATCGCGGTGATTACGTTATCGCGTACGCGTTACCCGATAAGCAGTAACAAATGAAAAAAGGGACCGAAAGGTCCCTTTTTTTGCCCGGTGGCGCTACGCTTACGCGGGCCTACAAATACAAGTAGGTCGGGTAAAGCGAAGCCGCCACCCGACAAAACACGCGACTCAGAACGTCTCCCAGTTATCCCCCGAAACTGTCGCCGCCGGGCGCAACGGCGCGCTCGTCGCCACTGGCGCTGACGCCACCGCGCGGTTCGGCTTCGCACCGCTCAGACGAAACGCCCCAACCGCCTCGGTCAGACGCGCGCCCTGTTCTTCCAGAGACGCCGCCGCCGCGGAGGCTTCTTCCACCAGCGAGGCGTTCTGCTGGGTCACTTTATCCATCTCCGAAATCGCCTGGCTCACCTGGACGATACCGCGACTCTGCTCATCGGACGCCGCGGCAATCTCCAGCATGATGTCGGTCACGCGCTTCACCGCTTCGACGATCTCATTCATGGTGTTACCGGCGGCAACAACTTCACCGGACCCCTGATCGATCAGCGAAACCGATTCGTTGATCAGGCTTTCGATCTCTTTTGCGGCATTCGCACTGCGGCTTGCCAGGGTGCGCACTTCACTGGCCACCACGGCAAATCCGCGCCCCTGTTCACCCGCCCGCGCCGCTTCTACCGCCGCGTTAAGCGCCAGGATATTGGTCTGGAAGGCAATGCTGTTAATCACGGCGGTGATTTCAGAGATCTTCTTCGAGCTGCTGGAGATATTGCCCATGGTTTTCACCACGCCGGAGACCATCTGGCCGCCGCGGGTGGCTTTCCCGGAGGCATCTTCCGCCAGCTTGCTGGCATGATGGGCGTTATCCGCGTTCTGCTTCACCGTCGCAGTAAGCTGTTCCATGCTGGCGGCGGTCTGCTCGATGGCGGCAGCCTGCTGCTCGGTGCGGGAAGAGAGATCGGTGTTACCGGCAGAGATCTCGCTGGTGCCGCGGTAAATCTCCTCCGCCCCCTGACGCACGGTGCCGACCGTTTTTTCAAGCGAGTGCTGCATGGTTTGCAGATCCCGCGTCAGGCGGCCAATTTCGCTGCGCCCGGCCACGTCGTCCGGCATCGTCAGGTCGCCCTTAGCGATATTCTCGATACGTTTCGCTGCCCGCTGCAGCGGATTGATTACCGTGCGGCGCAGCACGACAAAGGTCATCGCCGTCAGCACCAGCGCCAGCGCAAACGCGCCCACCATAAACATCAGACCCAGCTGCGTGCGGCTGTGCGCCTGCGCCGTTAGCGCATTGGCACGGTCGGTACGGATCTTAATCGCCTTCAGCAGTACGGCGTTGTACGCGTCATCCAGCGGACGCGCCGTTTCGTTTTCGTGATTGATGATCGCCTCGAACATGCCGTTTTTGGCGAATTTCACCATCGGCTGCATGCCCGCGATATAGGCGTCATACCGGGTCTTAAGCTCCGCATCCAGCGCTGCGCCCTCGGCGGTACGCACGGCGCGATTCATGTAGGCGGTAAAGCTCTCCTGGGACTGCTTAATGCGCGTTTCCGCCTCGCTGATGTTCTGCTTCATCGCATCCATCTCTGCGATACGGCTTGCCGCACCGGCGTGGATCAGATTGATACGCGCGGTTCGCAGATGGTTTGAGCTGTTCGACAGCCCCATACGCACCTGAATTTCGGATGTGACATCCTGCTGATCGTTATCGGCCTGCAGCAGGAAATACCCTGCCAGACCCGAGCTCAAGGCAAACAGAAGAATAATGCCACCGAGAATGGAGGAAAACAGCGGAACCAGCCTGATGTGATGCAAGAAGCCCAGCTTGCGCTGCGCCAGCATCGAAGTAGTGTTGTCCATGACCGTCGACTCTCTTGTAGGTAAGATGCGTAAAAACACGCCTGTTAAATAGTCATCGGCACGGCAGAGATTTAGATTACGGCTAAAAACGCCGCACTGGTCACACTTTAGAGAAGATTATTAAAGAAATGCCAGCGGCGAAAAACCGCTGGCAGAAGAGTTACTTGTCGCCGAAATGGATAACGGTACGGATGGATTTTCCTTCGTGCATCAGATCAAACGCCTCGTTGATCTGTTCCAGCGGTAAGCGATGGGTAATGAACGGATCGAGCTGAATCTTGCCGACCATGGCATCTTCAACCATACCCGGAAGCTGGGTACGCCCCTTCACGCCGCCAAACGCGGAACCACGCCATACGCGCCCGGTGACCAGCTGGAATGGACGGGTTTTAATCTCCTGACCCGCACCGGCGACGCCAATGATGATGCTCTCGCCCCAGCCTTTGTGGCAGCACTCCAGCGCGGAACGCATCACGTTGACGTTGCCGATACACTCGAAGCTGAAGTCCACGCCGCCGTCGGTCATCTCAACGATGACGTCCTGAATCGGCTTCTCGTGATCTTTCGGGTTCACGAAATCGGTCGCGCCCATTTCACCCGCCAGCCTGAATTTCTCCGGGTTGGTGTCGACCGCAATGATACGACCGGCCTTCGCCTGCACCGCGCCCTGAATCACCGCCAGACCAATGCCGCCGAGACCGAACACCGCCACGGTATCGCCCTCTTTGACTTTTGCGGTGTTATGCACCGCGCCAATACCGGTGGTCACGCCGCAGCCCAGCAGGCAGACTTTATCCAGCGGCGCCTGAGGGTTCACCTTCGCCAGCGAGATCTCCGCGCAAACGGTGTATTCGCTGAAGGTGCTGGTGCCCATGTAGTGATAAACCGGCTCGCCGTTGTAGGAGAAACGGGTCGTCCCGTCGGGCATCAGCCCTTTCCCCTGGGTGGCGCGAACGGCCTGGCAGAGGTTAGTTTTGCCGGATTTACAGAACTTACACTCGCCACATTCCGCAGTGTACAGCGGGATCACGTGATCGCCCGGCTTCAGGCTGGTCACACCCTCGCCCACTTCTACTACAATCCCGCCGCCTTCATGGCCGAGCACCGCCGGGAAGACGCCTTCCGGGTCGTCGCCCGAGAGCGTAAACGCATCGGTATGACATACGCCGGTATGGGTGATTTTGATCAGCACTTCGCCTTTCTTCGGCGGTGCCACGTCAATTTCAACGATTTTGAGCGGCTGGCCGGGGCCAAATGCAACTGCAGCGCGAGATTTCATATGTCTTCCCTTCTTGTCAGGTATGTGGATTTATTTTAGATAAGAGCGCAGTAAATGGCCGACTTCCGCCATGCGAACGGCACGCTGATCCGGCGTGGTTTCCCCCGCTACCAGCTCATCTTTGAGGTGAATTTCAACCATTTCGCCCATCAGGCCATTGGCAGCCCCGCGCACGGCGGCAATTTGCTGCAGGATGGCCAGACAGGGGTCGCCCGACTCCAGCGCGCGTTCCAGGGCATCAACCTGGCCCCGAATGCGGCGGACGCGGGTAAGAATACGTTTTTTATCTTCGGGTGAATGCGGCATACGCCCTCCTGATACTATAGAGGAGTATTGTATCTTTCAACGCAACTTTATGTAAACATTAAGTTTTATATGGTTATCAGGCATTTACGCGGTATACACAAAAGGCACTATCGGACATAAAAGGACTTTTTACTGCCCCTAAATCATCTTTTGCCCCCAAATTTGCCCCAAAAAGCTGTTCAACTTAGCTCTTCACATCACCGGATTATCGTCAAATTTCATTGTCCTCATGTCACTCAATGGACTGACCCCGCCCCGGTAGACGATCCTGCCCTATAGTTTGAGATAGGAGGAGCGTATGGGCACACCACGATTTACACCTGAATTTAAGAAAGAAGCCGTCCGTCAGATAACGGAACGCGGTTATTCCGTCACCGAAGTTTCTGACCGGCTGGGCGTTTCAGCACACAGTCTCTATAAGTGGTTGCGGGCTATCAAACACGATAACAGCGAGCAGCATGCCCGTGATTTACTGGAAGCGAAAAGCGAGCTCCTGAAGCTCAGGACCCAACTGAAGCGCACTGAAGAAGAACGGGACATTCTGAAAAAGGCGGCGCGGTACTTTGCAAGGGAGCCCGACTGAAGTACCGCTTTATCAATGAGCACCGCACTGTATGGGGTGTCATGACGATGTGTCGGGTGTTGTGTGTTGCCCGGGCCAGGTTTTATGCGTGGCTGCATAACCCGGTCTGCGCGCGGGATAAAGATAAACAGCGTCTGCTGACACTTATCCGTGACTCCTATTCATTGAGCGGAGGCGTATACGGAAACCGCCGGGTTCATGGCGATCTGAACGAAATCAGGGAAACCTCTGTAAAAACCGGGTGGGCCGTATTATGCAACTGAACCGGATTAAAGCCGTGCGCGTCTGTAAAGCTCCGCATCGTATCGCTGGCAGACCTTCAGTGGTTGCGCATAATCGTGTGCAGCGGCAGTTTACCGTTGTCTGGGCCAATCAGGTCTGGGTCAGCGATATTACTTATATTCGCGCCTGGCAGGGCTGGCTGTATCTGGCGGTGGTTATCGCTCTCTTAGCCCGTAACGTGGTTGGCTGGTCGATGAAGCCCACTCTCTCTCGCGAACTCGCGTTGGACGCTCTGATGATGGTCGTTTGGCGTCGAAAACCGGACGGCGAGGTTATCGTACATAAAGATCAGGGCAGCCAGTATGGTAGTGACGACTGGCAGCGCTTCTACCGGGCCAATAACCTGGCGCCGAGCATGAGCAGGCGTGGCAACTGCTGGGATAATACGGTGGCCGAATCGTTCTTCAGTTCGCTGAAAAAAGAACGGATCAGAAAACGCATACATAAAACCAGGGATCTGGCCCGGGCGGATATCTTCGATTACATTGAAGTGTTCTGCAACCGGGCCCGACGCCACAGTCATCTCGGCGGCGTCAGTCCGGAGGCCTTCGAACAGGCCTCATCGTGAGGACAGAATTTGTCCACGGCATAGGGTCAGCCCAAACAGAACGCCTGCTTCCTTCGCAACTAGCCTCACAATCGTGATTGTTTAGCGAACATAACTTATAGCAGTTTCAGCACACACTGACATATGTAGTGTTTCTAAAGGCTGAGTAATATTGATGCTAACTTATTTATTTTTATCTTTAAATTCAATAGGTTAATCAATAACCCCTTAGCATTTGCCACACAACAAAGAAATTTGAGAAAATCTCTTTTTTTACTGCCAGTAAACAGCATTTGTTATACACTCAAGTCGAGTGTAAATCATTCCTAAGGAATCAACCAAGGAACGGTTCAAACATGCAAGATGCCACGAGTTTCATACACTCATCCAACGAGATGAAAACGATACAATGAAAATAATTTCACTTACTGCAAAAAACACCCATTCGAACCTTGAGATACTGCCTGTACAGTTCGATAACCTGTCCCTTCTGGTAGGAGCATCAGGAGTAGGTAAGACACAGATACTCAATGCAGTTCGAGACGTCTCCCGGATCGCGAGAGGGTTCGCTGTTGGAAGTTTTAAGTGGGAGCTCACTTTTGAAATAGATAACTGCACCTATTTTTGGGCTGGTGAAACTGACAAGTCTAAAGACAACTCGTTTCAAGCAAAAGCAATGGGTGGTTTTTGGGGTTTTGACCAAAAAGAGAACAGGCCAGATGTTGTTAATGAAATCATCAAAAAAAATGATGTGGTTCTAATAAACCGTGATGGACTCGACATCATTTTTAAAGGCAAAAAAACAGTAAAACTTTCTTCTAAGGAAAGCGTTATACACTCACTTAAGGAAGAGGATGATATTAGAAAAATTCATGAAGCATTTTCTTCTGTAATAACTACAACTGATCTCGAAATGCCACGCTTTCCCGGGTTTTATGGTGTACCTAAGAATAAGCCAACTCATTTCGATAATCTTAATGCACTTCGAAACTCAAAAAGACCTTTTATCCAAAAGCTTTATTATTGCCAAGAGTTTTTTGCTTCTGATTTCGAAGAAATAATTAATTCCTATATGGATATCTTTCCTTATGTTGAAGATGTTGCCATTGACAGAGTGTCTGTTGGCCATTCTGACGATGAGGAAGAATACTTTCAATTCATTCTTAAAATAAAAGAGCGCGGGATCAATGAATGGGTGTTCCAGCATGATATGTCTTCAGGTATGTTTAAAACCCTATACCACATTTCATGCATTTTCCTTTCATCTGACGGATCTGTATTTTTGATTGATGAATTTGAAAATGGGTTCGGTGTAAACTGTATTGATGATGTCACAAAAACACTTATTTCATGTGGCAGAAACATCCAATTCATTATCACTAGCCATCATCCATATATAATCAATAATATACCCGCATCAAAATGGAAGATAATTTCTCGTAAAGCGGGCAGGATTTCTGCGCATGATCCATCTGAGTTTTCGCTGATGAAATCAAATCATGAATCATTTACTAAACTCATAAATCTTAGTATCTACCAAGATGGTGCTGATAGATGAGACTCTATATTCTTGTCGAGGGTAAGCAAACTGAACGTAAAGTTTATCCTTGTTGGCTGGCCCAACTTGCTGCTCATATGCAACAGGTTGAGTCACCTGATCTGGTACTTGAAAATAATTATTTCCTCATCAGTGGTGAGGGTTATCCTCGACTCTTAGACGTGTCCCTACAAAACAGTTTGAATGATATTGCTCAAAATGGCAATTATGATATGTTTTGGATAGTTTTAGACTCTGATGGCGAGGATGTTGAGGCAAGGGCAAATGACATTTATGAGCGTATATCTGATTTGAATATCGACATTAAAGATTGTTCGGTAGAAATTATAATGCAAAACCCTTGTATTGAGACATGGGGTTTAGGCAACAGAGGTGTAATTAGCTTAAACCAATTACATGATGAATTCAATGAGTGCTTCCATTTTTATGATGTAGCGTCAAATGATCCTGAGTTGATGACAAAACCTGATAATTTCATTGGTACTATTGCTAACTATCATGAATATTATATAAAAAACATGTACAAGCAAGTCAGAATGACTTACAGCAAAAACAGACCAATCGCACTAACCAGCAGCAATACGCTAGAACAAATAATCAAAAGAACGAATGATACACCAGATCATTTACCATCATTTAAAAAATTCTTTGATTTAGCGAGTCAACTCTAAACGTTAAGCCTGCATCGCAGGCTTAATTTGTTTATAGATTTTATTAGTTGTGTTAGTTAACATTAACAATCATACAAACATACCCCCTCCACTCTCCGACATATCTAGTGAAGCACATTTATAATTAATTTTGTTTTTTCAGTCTGGATAAGATTAATATAACCCCCTCTTAAAAATAAATTATTCATTCCGAAAGTTACCAATATGCTTTCTATAGCTACCCCAGTTAAAATTCACCCACAAACCACCATGCATAGTCAGCCGAACCATAATCCGTACGCCCAGGACGCGCTCCAACTCACCGTGGTTCAAGATACAGGACAGGTTCATATCCAGCGCACCTGACGGGCTAGGGTGATTTTGTACCCCCAAAGCCTAAGGCTGGAGATCGAATAATCACCCTTTCACACCTGCGCTTGATGCGCTGCGTGCAAAATATGCGCTCACTGGCCATTTGCCGGAAACGGAGATCGTTCATCATTTCAAGGAGTACGGAAGAACAGAAATTCAGAAACACCGCTTCGTCTTTCTGCCTGGCCTGAAAACCAAAAAACCGGGCCATTATTTTTCAACACAATCGATCACTGATCGCTGGGATGCTTCAGTAAAAAAATCCGTTATCCGCAGACGTACGCCTTATCAGTCACGACACACATATGCATGCTGGTCTCTGGCCGCTGGCGCAAACCCATCGTTCATCGCCAGCCAGCTCGGGCACGAAGATGCAGAAATGGTCTACCGGGTGTATTCAGCCTGGATCAAGGAGTTTGACGGCGAGCAGGTGGAGCAGTTGAATGAGCGGTTAGGGTTTGCCCCCAATACGCCCCCGGAAGGAAAAATCATAAAAATAAACGAGTAAAAACAGCAATCTGAGAGCACCACCCTTTACTATAGAGGGGTATTGTATCTTTTAAAGATGCTTTATGTAAACCTTATGTTTTCTATGTTTATCAGCCAGTTACTTAACATGTTAAAAGTTTCGTTACGCAACTCTTTTCTCTCTACCCTATTCGTGACATCAGATAAATAGTGTCGAGGTATCTTAAAGTGATTTTCTGCTGCCTGAATTAAATACCCGGCGACAGTCCTGGAAGATGATGAGGTGTCAAGATCTGAATACTATTCAGAACAACGCAAACCATAAACTCGCTAAGCTGGACGTTTTTGTGTTAAATGGTGGCATCAATCAGCAGGTGATTATTGTGAAATTTTTTTGGCTAATTTTAAAACTCATAACAGCATCACTTTATGTGTTCCTGGTAGTTTTTAGTTCTGGATTTGTAGGTTCGAGTACAGCCAATGCAATTAATCTTGAAACACTTAACCTAAACTATGGGTTAATTGCAAAGGATTCGGCGGTATACGCAATCTGCGCAACTGGTGCGACATTGGTTGTGCCACCTGTCTTATATGTAATTCAGCATTATGTCTGGCCTGTACTGAAGTTTATCGGCCTGAAGATTCGCTACTTCTTTCATGGATACTAAAACTTCGTAGGGTTTTAAACGAAGGCAATAACCCATCGCCAGATGCTTGATGAGCAGGGTTAACTGACTGTAGGTTAGGTATTCAATACGCCTAATAACGAAGCAAAATAAAAAAGCGTAAAGTCCCATCCTGATAAGCCGATAAAAATAGGGTCTTTTTTTTAATATAGGGATATTACATGCGTAAACTCATCTCCTCCATTGGGCTCATAGCAGGTATGGCTGTAGCCACACCCGCGGTTCACGCCAGCACGTTGACACAAACGTTAACCCGCTGCGACTCAACCTTTTTCAACGAGATTTATCATCAGCGAGCCAAACTCAGCCGCGTAGCCCCCTTAACGCTTAACAAGCATTCGCAGGCCTGGTTCAAAGCACCTGAAGACGGCAATCGCACCATCTGGTTTGCTCAACCGCTGCATGAATTAAATCTGACGGTATCGGGATATTACCTGCAAACCAGCAATCTCGATGAAATCAATTACGGTAAGTACTATTACTGGGGACTCATTTTCAAAGAGTCACAAGAAGAAGTGATGTCCAGACTTGATCATTTGTCCTGGAAAAAGGCGGGAGATGATTATGTTTCTCAGATGATGATTAAAATCAACCCAAACAGTGACTGGGAAGACAACGCGCAGGCGGTGTCAGGTATTGCTCCGGCAAAAGAAAGTACCGAAAAGCTGTTAATGCTCAGCAAAAGCAAAGACGGGACATTATTGCTCTGTACCGTTCAGGGAAATGTAACGCCTGACATGCTGACGACATTACGACCTGATTTATCCGCAGGGGATGCGAAATGAAAAAGCTAACATGGCTGTTATTACTTATGCTGACAGGTTGTACCGGGACAAGTAAACCCCAGCCCCAGTCTCCCCCCAAGCCACCGGCAGGCGTCATAAAAATCCTTGAAGATAAAAGAATTGCTTCGTATATCGATTTTCGGGTGATTTCAACTTATCAGGGTAACGATCACTTACGCCGCTTTTATTTCATCAATAACTACGCCGAGAAGACACTCATTATAAAAAATCCTCCCGTCTACATAGCGAGCTCACGGGCAATCGACGTGATTAACTGCGACAAAAACCAGCGTGCCGTTATGGCGCGAACCTATTTTTCGAAACCGTTCGCGGAAGGCGATGTCGTACATGTGACACAGGATGTGGGACAATGGGAAAGTTACCCGAAAGACTCTCTTTTTGGGATAATAGCGGAAAGCATGTGCAGTATTCCCGTTGAAAAACTCAAGCCAGAGCCAGCGAAAGATAATCGAAAACCGTTACTGGATGAATAAAATCTCCCGGAGCTAAGTTTCTATGGACAGACTCACTCTGCTCTACATGAAAGCGCGGGTTGGGCTGTCCGCTAACAAATAGCCTGCCGTTAAATTAAAGATCCGTTACTGACCGTCCTTTCTGCCGGGCGGCACTGCGCTTACCCGGCCTACCGTCCCCTGGCAGCCTGCGCCAGCGTTTGCAGTTCCTCCTTCAGCCAGCGCGTTGCGCCCCGCTGGCCGCTGCGTTTATGCGAGTAAATTTTCACTTCAAACGTGCGTATCGAGAACGGTAAAGGAAAAATCCTCAGGCCTGCTGCCGCAACCAGCTTCTCAGCGGCGTATCGAGGGATGGCCATCAGCAGGTCGCTTTCCGCTACGATAAACGGTGCGCTGAGCATCGACGGCGTTTTGATCGCGATTTGTCGGGTATAGCCCAGTTGTTCCAGCCGCACGTCCAGAACGCCCTGCTTCTCATTCCATGGCGTCACCACCAGGTGTCGGGCCGCGAGATACTCCTCCAGCGTCAGACGCGTCCGGCGCGCGTTGCTGATGACCACATACTCATCTTCAAACCAGTCGATCTCTTCCAGCTCCGGGTGCCGGATATCATCCTGAGTGCTGAACCCCAGCGCCAGATCCACCTCGCCCGCCAGGAGTTCCGTCAGCGCCGGGCTGTGAGGCAGATAGCGCAATTCGAAACGCAAGCCCGGGGCCGCAAGCTGCAGCCTGTGCATCAGCGCCGGGAAAATGCACAGCGCGGTAAAGTCCGTTATCGCAATTTGTAAGCACTCCGAACTGCTGGCTGCATCAAACTCCGGCTGCGGGGTCAGCTCATGATTCAGGAACGAGAGTGCGGAAGCAATGGAAGGCGCAAGCTGAGAGGCATACACGCTGGGGGACATGCGGTGCCCTTCGCGGAAAAACAGCGGGTCATTCAGGGTGGCACGCAGACGCGACAGCGCATGGCTGAGCGCGGATGTGCTCATCGCCAGCTCGTCAGCGGCCAACCGAACGGAGCGGTGGCGGTAAATCGCGTCGAAAACGGGCAGCAGGTTTAAATCAAGACGTCTCAGGGCCGGATGCATAATATTCATCATTTGTTGATTTCATTGCACTTAATTCTTCAGACAATACGCCGTATGCTTAACGCCATCAATCAAGACGCACGCTAAAAAGCAGGTAAAACAATGAGCATCACCCTTCGCCAGGCACGCCCCGAAGATGCGGCGGCCATTTACGCCATGATTTACGAGCTGGCGGTGTATGAAAAAGCCCCGGAAGAAGTGGTTACCACACCGGAGGAGATCCGGGAAACGCTCTTTGGCGCAGGTACTAAAACCGAAGCGCTGATCGCGGAGTGTGAAGGCAAAATCGCCGGCTATGCCGTGTTCTTCACCAGCTATTCAACCTGGCTTGGCCGCAACGGGATTTATATGGAAGATCTGTATGTTTCCCCAGCTTATCGCGGCCTGGGGGCGGGAAAAGCACTGCTGAAACATATCGCCCAGCTCGCCGTACAACGGCAGTGCGGTCGCCTTGAATGGAGCGTGCTGGACTGGAACCAGCCCGCCATCGATTTTTATCTGAGCATTGGCGCGCTGCCGCAGTCCGAATGGGTGCGCTACCGTCTTGACGGAGAAGCGTTGCTCAAATTTGCCGAATAGCGGCACGTCATACCCGAGAAGATCCCGCCCCGCGGGATCGCGCTTTCCTGCGTCGATCCCGTCTCAACAGATTATGAATTTATGCTACCCTTCCATAAATTTCATAAACATAGTGCAGAACGCCATGACGACAGCCCCTTTTATCCGCCCTCAACTCACCCTGCCAAACGGCGCTGACAAACTGCTGCTGCACTCCTGCTGCGCCCCCTGCTCCGGTGAAGTGATGGAGGCTATCCAGGCGTCGGGCATTGAGTACACCATTTTCTTCTATAACCCCAATATCCATCCGCAAAAGGAATACCTCATTCGTAAGGAGGAAAATATTCGCTTTGCGGAAAAGCACGGCGTGCCGTTTGTTGATGCCGATTACGACACCGATAACTGGTTTGAGCGCGCGAAAGGCATGGAATGGGAACCCGAGCGCGGCGTCCGCTGCACCATGTGCTTCGATATGCGTTTCGAGCGTACGGCGCTCTATGCGGCAGAAAATGGATTCAGCGTCATCAGCAGCTCGCTGGGGATCTCCCGCTGGAAGAACATGCAGCAGATAAATGACTGCGGCCAGCGTGCGGCGGCGCGCTATCCGGGTATGGTGTACTGGGACTATAACTGGCGCAAACAGGGCGGATCCTCACGCATGATTGAGATCAGCAAGCGGGAACAGTTTTACCAGCAGGAATACTGCGGCTGCGTTTATTCGCTCAGGGACAGTAACCTGCACCGTAAGTCACAGGGCCGCCCGCTGATCCGCATTGGGAAACTGTTTTACGGTCAGGATGACAATGAGAAATAACGGGTTCCGGGTATAGAGATATATCCGAAAACTGCCCTTTCAGGTGCCGAATTTAGCCTTTCGTCTGCCGTATCCACAAAGAGCGGCTATCCTTTAACTATCAACAAAAGGAGGCAAAAATGTCTGATTTCGGTACTGATAAAAACACCCAGTTTGCTGAAGATAAAGCAAAAAATAAATTTGATGAACTTGCAGGTTCAGCGCAGCAGCAGTTTGGTGAATTCGTTGATTCACCAAAACATCAGATTAAAGGTGCTGCTAAAAAATATGCCGCTCAGGCCAGCGATGCCGTTTCCGATGTCACTGAAGCCGTCAGAAACAATCCCCTCACCGGCCTCGTTGCCGCGGGTGCAATCGGTATTGTTCTCGGCTTGTTGCTGGGCCGGAAATAACCCAGGGCCCTTCGGGGCTTTATTTTTTCTTAACTAAACAACCTGACCATGCGGTCTAACTCCTCCTCTTTCACGGCGCGCGATAAATAATATCCCTGAAAGTTCTTGACGCCCAGCTCGACTAATTTCTCAAACTTTTCTTCACTATCAACCCCCTCTGCAATACAGTCCGTTCCGGTCATGTCGCTGTAAACCTGTATCGCTTTAATCAAATTATAGTCATTGTCGTTTGCCACAAAATGCTCAACGATGTCCCGATCCAGCTTAAGCCCATCGAAATGCACCTGGCGCACCGGGAACATGGTTTGATGGTTAGAGAAGCAGTCATCCAGGAACAATCGACACCCCGTATTGCGTAAATGCCGCATGGTTTCAGGGATCCTTTTGTCCTTCGTCACGTCAATATCTTCTGCAAATTCAAAAACCAGCTTTTCGGCCCACTGCGGTTTGAGCAGCATGCCGATGGCTTTCCGTGCCATATCAGGCAAAGCATTCCCGGACGCCAGACGAGGCGGAATATTCACTGAAAAATAGTATTTCCCGTTATACTTATTAATACCTGAAACGGCGGCATGGATGACCAACGCCGTAATTTTCAGCCAGATTTCATGATTGGAAACATCCGTTAAAAAACTGGCAGGCTTGACAATTTTACCGTTTTTATTCCAGCGAATCAGGATTTCAAACCCAACCCCTTTTTTATCTCGATCGGTAATAATCTGATATGCCGGGAATATTTCCCGATTACGTAACGCATTAAAAATTTCGGCTTCTTTTTCCGTGAACCCCACTTTTTGACGCGGGTGTTTATCAGGTTTATCTGCTTTAAAATTGTGCGGATCGTGTAACCAGCGCTTAATTAAACGTAATTTAAGCACACCTTCCTTTCGGTGGGTGTAAACCGTTTTATTCGATAACCCCATTCTATCGCACATTTCCTTTACGGACATACCACGATAGAAATTTAATAAAACGTCAATCTCTCTTCTTGTTAACCACTTTAGATTTTCTTCAGAGCCAATATCCATGTAGCGTTCGCGTAATACTCGAGAACGATCCTTAAAGCTTTTGTAATGGGTATTAAAACAGCCTACTATGTCCGAAACGCTGGCAACGCGAATCAATGATAATTGATAACTGTTATTTAAAAGACTGCCCAGCGTGCGGTACAGCCAGCCGCCAGGAATATCACCATACAGGGTGACATGCCGAATAACGGGGAGTGCATTGAGTACCGAGGCCAGTCGCTTCAGGCTTTCCAGGAGATTGACGACACCTTTCCCGAGGAACACCACGATATGGGCATCCTGATTTTTAAGGATATTTTCAACATCCTGTTGGGATGCCTCATCTCCGTTAAAGTGAATTTGGGAAGCGTGGATCCCGTACTTATTGAGGATCGAACAATACCCCTGAAATGTGAAGCCGCAGGCTGAGATGACAAATTTATGTTCATCGCAAACCCCATTTTTGAGAGACATTTTTTGGGTCATAACCTGCTCCTGGGCACCAAAGCGCCATTTCTGTTTGAGTATGCATAAAATTTATTGCATGTGTTGCGTAGTATAATTTTACAGTAGCACCCAGGGTTAAGAAACTGTTATCAGCCTAATTCACCGGAACATCTTTGCGTTAATCACAAACGTTTAACTATACTTTTCTTTTCAAATAACCACGGCAAATATTTTATTCTCAGGGTATAATGAAAATTCCGAAAAAGAAGACTGGACACTTCATCTATCGGCTCATTCAAATACGAGAAAAATGCTATGGATAATCATATCTCATCCAGGGCCTTGCTACATCGAAGGGATGTCATAAAGAGCAATCCACGATTCGGTGAGGCAATATTAGAGCACTACACAATTAATGACACCATCTACAAAAAACAACCTTTGTTCTACAAGACAATGCTACAGGAATCACGGTTCAACATTATTCTCTCCATGTGTTGTTTTATTTTTGGCAATCAGGCCGAGTCAGTTTCTGAAATTAAAGAGTTATGTTCTCGCTATAAGATAGCCAGCCCCAACAGCGTTATTGCGATCATTACGATACTCAGAACCACCGGGCGCATCAGGACCTGGCGCTGTACGGAAGACAGACGAAAGACGAGAATCGCGCCAACCGAAAAAGGCCTGAATGAACTAAAGCGTTATATGTCCGGCGCTTTTTTGCCCGTCAGCATTCTTTATCCGACATTTAATATTAATGTAAACCTGCTGGACAATGATATTTTGAGAAGTAACTTCTTCCGCCGCGCGGCAGAATATCTTTTTCGGGGATTAACGTTCAGAAAGGTTTTGCCTGAAGTAGGATTATTTATTGATAAAGATGGTGGCCGTATGATTATGCTTTATCTTTACCTGCAGGCTATGAAAAACAAATCCGCCCATGGCGCCGTTATTGACTATTCAGCCAGCACGCTCGCAAAAGAATTTTTTGTATCGCGCATCCACGTCAACCGGATTATCAAATCAGCTCAGGAGGCGGGCTATCTGAAAGATCGGGGTGATGGTCGGCTATCGGTCTATCCGGCGTTTATCGAACTCGTCGAAAACTATGCCGGATTATATTTTGCGTATGTCACGCATTACATCAACGTGGTTCCTAAAGAGCGACGCCACGCTCACAACGTGACGTCAACCGTATAATTCACCAGGCGTTCGGTGTTCCGAACGCCCTTCACCTATCGTTCCCGCAGCGCCTCTTTTGCCTTGTTCAGCGGTTTCAACAGATAATCCAGAATGGTTTTGCTGCCGGTTTTAATATCAACGGTGGCAATCATGCCCGGAAAGACCGGAAATTCCTGACCCTGCTTATTGGTCAGATGGTTACTGTCGGTACGAATATAGACGCGATAGTAATAAACATCTCTTTTCACCTCATCCTGCAGGGTGTCCGGCGAAATCATGGTTACTTCCCCTTCCAGCCCGCCGTAAATGGAGTAGTCATAGGCCGTCACTTTCACCAGCGCCTTCTGGCCGGGATGGATAAACGCCACATCGCGCGGCGAAATTTTCGCCTCAATCACCATCTGATCGTCAAGCGGAACCAGACTCATCAGCTTGCCGTTCGGCGGGATGACGCCGCCCACGGTCGTGACGTCAATATCCTTTACGATCCCGCGAACCGGCGCATTGAAAGTCAGTCGGGTCAGGGAGTCTTCCCGACCCTTCATCACCGAACGCTGGGCTTCAATCTCCGCATTGGCTTTCGCCAGCTCTTCACGGGCGCGGACGTAATACTGGTTTTTCATCTCGGTGATTTTATTCTCAAGCTCATTTTTTTGACGCTCAAGACGCAGCACCTCCACCTTGCTGGCCGCCCCCTGGGTCACCAGCGGACGAGTCAACGACAGCTCGCGTTGCACCAGCTCGGCACCCTGACGTAAACCAGCCAGCCCCTTTTCAAGGCTCTCGCGACGGGACTGATAGAGCGCCGTTTCCTGCTTAACCAGCTCAACGTCGTCATCCAGCTCCTCGGGAAACGTCAGCTCCGTGTCGTTAACTTCGGCCTTCAGGCGTGCCGCCGTGGCCAGCGCCGCATTCAGACGCGACTCGCTCTCCAGCACGCTCGACTCGGTTTTTGTCCGATCGAGCTGCGCGAGCTGCTGGCCGCGCTCGACGATGTCGCCTTCGCGCACCATCAGGCTGTGGATAATGCCGCCTTCCAGGGACTGGATGACCTGCTCATGAGAAGACGGTATCACCTTACCGCTGCCGGTCGTCACCTCATCAAGTTGGAACAGGCTCGCCCAGGCGATAAACGCCGCCAGCAGGGCGAACAGCGACCATGCCACCAGCGTGGCGCGCGGAAGGCGCGGCTCTTTCAGTCGGCTATTAAAACGGGAGAAATCATTCATGCCGCGCCCTCCTCTGCAACCGCCGCCGGTTTCATGGTCACGGTGCGCTGTGTTGTCTTTTGCGGCGCCATGCCGTGCTGGTGCAGGATGGCGTCGCGCGGGCCATCCATCACCACCTTGCCGTTTTCCAGCACGATGATGCGGTCGACCAGGTCCAGAATCGGCAGGCGATGCGTCGCCACCACCAGCGTCCGGCGCTTACCCAGCCATGTGTGAAGATGCTGAATAAACTGCTTCTCGCTCATTTCGTCCAGCCAGGCGGTAGGCTCGTCCAGCAGCAGAATAGTCGGCGAGGTGATCAGGGCGCGCGCCAGCAAAAGCGCCTGTCGCTGACCGCCGGAGAGGCCCGTTCCGCCCTCGTTGATGATAGTGTTCAACCCCATTTTCTGTTTGCGCACAAACTCCAGCGCGCCGCTGTTGACCAGCGCCTGGTGAATCTCATCGTCAGTCGCCAGCGGGTTACCCATCAGGATGTTGTCCCGCACGGAGCCAAAGAACAGCCGGGCCTGCTGGCTCAGCAGCTGCATGTCGCGACGCACGTCGGCCGGGTCGAGATGGTTAAGGGCAATATCGTCCAGCAGAATGCTGCCCTGCTGCGGCTCCTGCATGCCCGCCAGAAGCTGTAGGAGCGTGCTTTTGCCGGAGCCATTGCGCCCGAGCACCGCCACGCGTTCTCCGGCGCGGATCTGCAGCTTGCTGATGTTGAGCACGGTGAGTTTCTCTTCCTCGTCGTAATAAAACCCGACGTCCTCAAGCGCATAGTCGCCGCGCAGGTGGGCTTTGTGCACCTTCTTGCCGTGCTGCGGATCGTCAATCGGCCGCTGCATCAGGTCGTCCAGCCCCTTGCGGGCCACTTTTGCAGACTGCCAGCGCGAGAGCACGCCTGAGATCTGCGACAGCGGCGCAATGGTCCGCGACGCCAGAATCGAGGTGCCCACCAGCGCACCGGTGGTCATGTCGCCGCTGATGACCAGATAGCAGCCCACCAGCAGCACCACCGCGTAAACAATCGACTGTACCTCCTGCGTCCAGGTGAGCAGCAGGCCCGTCAGCCAGCGCTGCTTCATGCCGACGCTGGCGGCGACGTCGTTGGTGTTATTCCACTGGTTCTGGAAACGCTGCTCGGCGCGCATCAGCTTGATGTCTTCAATGCCCTGCACCGCTTCCACCAGCGTGGCGTTACGAATGGCGGATTCACGCATCCCTTCGCTGGAGAGTTTCCCCAGCGGGCGCTGCACCAGCAGGCCCGGAATAAGCAACAGCGGCACGGCGAGCAGGACCACCAGCACCAGCGGACCGCCAATCATCCACAGAATGAAGACGAACAGCAGGAAGAACGGCAGATCGGAGAGGGCCGCAATGGTCGTCGAGGTGATCAGCTCGCGCACCGACTCCAGCTCGCGGATCTGCGCGATAAACGATCCGGTTGATTTCGAGCGCGCGCCGTTTTTAATCCGCAGCGCGTGGGCAAAGACGCGTTCAGAGATGCGCAGATCGGCGCGCTTCCCCACCACATCAGAAATGTGCACACGCAGCATGCGCATGATGAATTCGAACACGATGGCAATCATCACGCCGCCGAACAGCACCCACAGCGTGGCTTCTGACTGCGACGGTACCACCCTGTCGTAGACCTGCATGGAGAAGACCATGCCGGAAAGCGCCAGCACGTTGGCGACCAGCGCCACCAGCATAATGTCGCCGTAGCGTCGCCAGTCCTTCAGCGCCAGCTGCCAGAACCAGTTTTTTTCATACGGTTTGATGTAGTCATCCACGCGGGCATCCGGCGTGGACTCGAGCGGGCGCAGCACCATCAGGCCCTTTAATCGCGACCCGAGCGCCTCGCGCGTCAGCGTCGTCTCCAGGCCGCCGTCGCCGCTGAACTGCAGGCTGACGTTGCCTTCGTTGTCCATGCGGTTGATCACCGCAATCTGCCCGCCGGTGAATTCTGCCAGCAGCGGCAGGCGCCACGGATCGAGGGATGCCGCTTCTGCCGCCACCACGCGCATCCCCAGCCCAAGCTGGCGCGCCATCTCCTCCAGCACCAGCTGGCGCGGCGACTGGCTTTCATGGTTAATCGTGACCCGAACGTGCTCCACCGAAAAGTCCAGCCGGTAGTGCTTCGCGATGATGAGCATGCCCTGCAGCCAGGGTTCGTACTGTGGATGTGTCTTCATAATCTCCGGGGTAACGCAATTCGTCTAAAGAAACGCCAAAAGGCCGCGGGGATCGCTCCCCGCGGCGTTGTTTTACGCAATTAACAGTTGATGGTTCGCCAGCAGCGTCGCCAGATCCGTCTGCACGCCGTTCAGCGTCACCAGGGTGGTTGGCGAGAACTGACCGCCGGTACCGTCCAGGTCAACCTGGATCTCGGTATTGCTGCCGTTCTGCACCACGCGGATGTAATCGCTGATATTCCCCGCGCCGCTGTCCAGCGTGGCCACGCCGTTCACGTAGCTCGCCGAGCCCGTGCCGGTATAGCCGCTGCCGGAGAGCAGATCGCGCAGGTCAATACGATCCGTGTCCGCCGTCCCTTCCCAGGTGCCGACCGTAAAGCCGTTCACCACGTCGTGACCGTTACCGCCCGTGGCGTCCGAGGCGTTGATCAGCTTGTAGAGCAGCGTATCGTGACCGCCGCTGCCGATGTTGAAGGTGTCATTTCCGCCGCGGCCTTCGAACCGGTTATCACCGCTGTTGCCGGTGATGACGTCGTCGTAATCCGAGCCGTTAATCCCTTCAATGTTCAGCAGACGCGTGGTGCCGAAGCCGGTGTCCTGCGCGGTTGAGAGGCGCAGATCCACGGTCACGCCAGAGGTCGCGTTGCGGTAATCCACCACGTCCATCCCGCCGGTGTTGCTCCAGGTGTCATGGTCGGAATGGGTAGTCCAGCCGCCGGAACCGTTGTAGGTATAGGTACCCTGCTCTGCGATAAAGGTGTCGTTATACCCGGTTCCGGTAATGGTTCCGCTGTGGCCGCCGGTGGCCGCTTCGGCCGTCAGGACGTAGCCCTCTTTGCCGTTGCCCGCTTCCAGACCGCTCCAGGTGACGTTATCCGACACGCCGTTGGTGATCTTCAGGATCTCGGCCGAATAGGTTTCATTCGGATCCAGCCCGTAGAAGCTCACCAGCGCGGACGTATCGTTCGACCCGATACCGGACTGGGCGTTGATGATCTGCGAGGCCACCAGCACGCCCGCGGCGTTGTACAGGTTGACCGTATTGCCGTAGTAGGCGTTGATGCCCTCGCTGTCGACAATGTGCAGATGCATCGCGGTGCCGTCAGCAATGGTTTTGCTGTTTTGCACCAGCACCACCTTGCCGTTCTGCTGAGAGACCAGCAGGTCCTGCGCGCCGTCCCAGTTGTAGTCCACTGCCGCCACGCCGGTGGCGTAAGCAATGCCGGACGCCAGCTGGCTGGCGGTCCAGGTGGATCCGTAGCCGTTGTTGGTGAACAGCGTCGCCGTCTGCGAGCCGCCGTAGGTGCTGAGCTTGACGATGTCCATCTGCCCGTCACCGTTCCAGTCCACCGCCACCGACAGATAGCCCGCCGCTGCGTTAGAGGCCTCGACCGCGCTCTTGGTGGCCGAGAGCTTCCCGGTACCGTCGTTGTAGTAGATCACTCCGCCGTTGTTGTTGTAGCTGCTGCCTAGGTACAGATCCATGTAGCCATCGCCGTTGAAGTCCGCCCACGTCATGGACGCCGCCGTGGTGGTATTCGAGGCGTTGGGCACAAACACGTTCGTCAGGTTCTGACCGATGGAGAGCGTGCCGTTGCCGTTGTTGTTGATCACGGTTAACGAGTACGCGCCGCTGCGGTTGGTGTGCTGAACCACATCCACGGTGCCGTCATTGTTAATATCGACGCCGGAGATTTCACGCATGGTGGTGAACTGTCCCCAGAACCCCGCGCCGCCGTAGGTGCCGTCAGGCGAGAGTACCCCGTTGTTGTTGATCAGATAGGTAATGGAGTCCGCGCCGGAGTCACCGTACGCCAGGTCCAGATACCCATCCCCGGTTTTATCGTAGGCAATCACGCCGCCGAACCAGATGGTGGTGCCCATTGCCAGCTGGCTGGCGTTATAGGTGCTGCCATCGTAGGTCCACATCACCTGCGTTGACCCGGCGTAGGTATTTTCCGTCGCGAAAATGTCCTGCGTGCCGTTACGGTCAAAGTCGGCGGCGGTCTGGCTCACCACGTAGTAGTTACGGGTGTTAGTCAGCGTATTGCCGGCATAGGTCGAGCTATCGCTGCTGGAGTAAGACTGGCCGTTAGCGATGATATTCCACAGACCGCTGCTGTTCATGCCGAGGGTCATGGTGGAGTTGTTGCTGTTCCCCGCCGTGGTTGCCCAGTCGGTGTTCACCGAGGTGGTATCAATCACCAGGCTGCCGGTCGCCGTACCGGTGGTATTGCCGTTACCCGCGCTGCTCTTCACCTGCGCGGTCACGCTGTAGCTCGCCACGCTCAGCGCATCGCCGTCCGGGATCTGCAGATACCAGGTGTTGTGATCCGGGTCGACCACCACCGCACCGCCCGTCTGGGAGGTGTAGGTTTTGCCGTTCACCGTCACCACCAGGTATTCACCGTTCACCAGGTCAGCGGAAACGGTACCGGTGACGATCGGCGTGGTATCCGACGTGGTCTGCGCGGTAATCGCCGCCGTGGTGGTCGGGATGCTGGTATCGACGTTCAGCACAAAGCCGTCGGACTCCGTGTAGTTTCCGGCCCTGTCGGTGACGCGCACGATGTAGGTGTGATTCCCGTCGCTCAGGCCGTTGTCCTGGAAGGACCAGCTTGCGCTGCCGTTCATGGTCACCTGGCCGAGCAGAACCCCGTCACGGTAAAGCTGCACGATCTCGCCGTCGTCCGGGGCGCGGTTAAGCGTCCCGTTGATCAGCGGCGAGTTATCGTCCGTTGCCACCGCGCTGCCAAAGGTGCCCTGACGCTCACCTTCACCGTCGGTGTAGCTCACGACCGTGCCAACCGTGGTCGGCGGCGTGGTGTCTACCGTGACGACCTGAGACGCGGTGGAACCCACGTTGCCCGCCTGGTCGATAATCCGCACCTGGTAGGTGTAGTCCCCGTCAGGCAGATCGCGAGTATCGGTGTAGCTCCAGCGCTGGTTGGTGACCGTGGTATCAAGCCAGGTATTCCCGCCGTCGAGGCTGATCTGCACGCGCTCGTCGCTTGCCAGCGCGCTGCCCAGCGAACCGTTGATGGTCAGCGTGGTGTCCATGGTGATGAAATCACTCCCGGACTGGCCGGTATCGTCGCTGATGCTGTCGATGGTGACGCCGTACTGCGGCGCCTGCGTGTCCACCGTCACCGCCTGCGAGGTGGTGGCCCCGACGTTCCCCGCCTGGTCGACAACCCGCACCTGATAGTTATGGCTGCCGTCGGTCAGGGTACGCGTATCGCTGTAGCTCCACTGGGTGCCGCTGACGGTGGCGTACACCCAGGTCGTGCCGCCGTCCATGCTCACCTGCACGTACTCGCCCGCGCCGAGTTCAGCGCCGAGCGTTCCGTGCAGGGTGTACGAGGTCGAACTGGTCAGGAAGTCGTTATTGTCGAAGCCGGTATCCACGGTGATGTTATCCACCGACACCGTGATCGCCGCATCCGGGGCAATCGTATCGACGGTCACCTGCTGATGGGCGCTGGCTCCCACGTTACCGGCGGCATCCACCACGCGGACGTAATAGTCATAGGTCTGGTTACCCAGCGTGCGGCTATCGACGTAGTACCAGCTGTTGCCGGTGACGATCACGTTCTGCCAGGTGACGCCGCCGTCGATGCTGATCTGGGCGTATTCGCCGTCGGCCAGCGTCGCGCCGAGCGAGCCGTGCAGCGTCAGGGACGTGTCGCGAGTGATAAAGTCGCTGCTGCTCAGGCCGGTATCGTCGCTGATGCTGTCGATGGCGATCGTTTTGCTGGCGTCCGGCGCAACGGTATCAATGGTCACCACCTGAGAGGCGGTGGCGCTGATGTTGCCCGCATCGTCAATCACGCGCAGCTGGTAGTTGTAATCCCCGTCGGCCAGCGTGCGGCCATCGACATACGTCCAGCTCAGGCCGCTGACGCTGACGTCGGTCCAGGTGACGCCCCCGTCAAGGCTGATCTGCGCGTGGTCGCCGCTGCCCAGCGCCGCGCCCAGCGTCCCTTTCAGGCTGATCTGGTTGTCGCTGGTGATAAAGTCGCTGCCGGACAGGCCGGTATCCTGCGTAATGGAATCCACGGTAATGGTGGTTGCCGCAGGCTTCGTCAGGTCAATCACCACGTCCTGGCTGTCCGTGGCCCCCACGTTGCCCGCGTTATCAATCACGCGGACCTGGTACTGATACGTCCCGTCCGTCAGGGTGCGGCCATCGGCGTAGCGCCAGGTGGTACCGGTCACGGTCAGGTCGATCCAGGTGACGCCGCCGTCGAGGCTGATCTGCGCCTTCTCGTTATTGCCGAGCTGCGCGGTCAGCGAGCCGTTGACGACGACCTGGCTGTCGTTGGTGATGAAATCCGTTGCGCTCAGGCCGGTGTCGTTTTGCAGCGAATCAATGCTGATCCCCATCGACGGCGCGGTAAGATCCACCGTGACGGTATGGTTATCGCTGGCGCTGTTGCCGATGGTGTTGCTGACCTGCGCGTTAATGACGTAAGAACCGCCGTCTGCCAGCGCGGCCACGTCAGCGCTGCTGACCGTGTAGCTCCAGGTGCCGTCATTCTGGACGGTAGCCGCATAGGTTTTACCGTTCAGCGTGAGGGTCACCGTCTGGCCTGCCGGCGCGTTGGTGGTGCCGCTGACGACCAGCGGCGTGCCGTGCTCGGCGGCGTTGACGATGTCGTCCTGCGCAAAGGTGTTAATGGTGATGGTTGGGACATCGCCGTTCAGCGTCACGTCGTGCGTTGCGCTGCCCGGGTTGCCCGCCCTGTCGCTTACCGACGCGGTGATGGTGTACTCCCCGTCGCTCAGGCCGAGAAAATCACGGCCCGGTACGAAGACCGACCACGATCCGTCCGCCCCGACGGTCGCCTGATAGCTGTGCCCGTTGAAGGAGACGGTCACCGTCTGGCCCTGTTCCGCCGTGGTCGTGCCGCGGATGGTCTGGCCCGCCAGCTGCTCCGCGTTGTTGACGATATCGTCATCGGCCACGGTGCTGATGGTCACGGTTGGCGTGACGGTATCCACCGTTAAGGTGTGCGTGGTCTGGCCGCTGTTACCGGCTTTGTCGTTGACCGAGGCGGTGACCGTCAGCGCACCCTGGCTCAGGGTGGCCAGGTCGGCTGCCGGCACGTCGAGCGTCCAGGTGCCGTCGCTGCCGACAAGCGCAGTGTAGGTTTTTCCTCCCAGCGTCACGGTAACGGTCTGACCCGCCTCCGCGCTGGAAGATCCGTGCACGGTCAGCGGCTGCTGCGCTTCCGCGGCGTTCAGCATGTCGTCAACCGACAGCGTCCCGATGCTCACCACCGGCGCAGTGGTATCCACGCTGATGCCGTGCGTTGCAGACGCGCTGTTGCCCGCGCTGTCCTGTGCCGACACCGATACCTGATAGCGTGCGCCATCGGCCAGAGCGCCCACGTCGGCGGCCGGTACGGTGGTCGTCCAGGTGCCGTCGCTCTGGATCGTAGCCGTATAGGTCTTGCCGTTCAGGGTCACGGTGACCTGGGTCCCGCTGGCGAACTGCGCGCTGGAACCGTTAATCACCAGTGACGAACCGGCTTCAGCCGCGTTGATGACGTCGTCACCGCTAACGGTGTTCACCGTCAGCGCCACGGAGGCGGTGTTAACCACCACGTCATGGGTCTGGGTGCTGCTGTTACCCGCGCTGTCGGTAATGGTCGCGCTGAGGGTCACGGTGCCGTCGGTCAGGGCGGAAATCACGCTGGCCGGAACGCCCACGCTCCAGTTGCCGCTGGCGTCAACGGTGGTGGTGTACTGGTGCGAACCGAGGGTGATAATCAGCTTATCGCCGACGTTCGCGCCGGTTGCCGACCCGCTGACGATCTGCGCCTGGCCGTGCTCCACGCTGTTAATCACGTCATCGCCCGCCACCACGTTAAAGCTGACGGTTGGCGGCGTGGCGTCAAGCGTAATCGTCTTGCCCGCGCTGCCCGGGTTACCCGCGGCGTCGCTCACGCTCACCTGCACGGTGTAGCCGTTATCCGCCAGTGCGGTCAGATCGGTGCCCGGCACGTTCACGCTCCAGACGCCGCCCTGCTGCACCTGGGCGGTATAGCTTTTCCCGACCAGCGTCACGGTGACCGTCTGCCCGGCTTCCGCCGTGGTGGTGCCGGAGATAGCCACGCCCGCAGCCGCTTCGCTGCCGTTAATCACGTTATCGCCTGCGACCGTATCAATGGTCACGGCTGGCGCAGTCGCGTCCACGCTGTATTCGCGGCCCGCCGAGGCGCTGTTGCCGTGCGCGTTGGTGACGCTCACCTGCACGCTGGCGTCACCGTCCTTCAGGCCCGCGAGATCCGCGGAAGGCACGGTGGCCGTCCAGTTACCGTCGGCATCCACCTTCGCGGTGTACGTCTTGCCGCCGAAGGTAACGGTAACGGTCTGGTTTTCCTCCACGTTCGAGGTGCTGCCGGAGAGCACCAGATCCACGCCCTTCTCCGCCGCGTTAATCACGTCGTCAGTGGCAATCGCATCGATGCTGATAGCCACCGCCGCCAGATCGACGGTCACGTCATGGCTGATGGTCACCGGGTTGCCCGCCGCGTTCTGGCCTGCCACGATCACGGTGACCGTACCTGCTGCGAAGGCCGCGACGTCTGCAGCCGGGATCGCCGCGCTCCAGGAGCCGTCTGCCAGCACGGAGGCCGCATAGGTTTTGCCATTGACGGTCACGGTGAGCGTTGTGCCTGCCGCCAGCCCGTCGCTGGTGCCGGAGACGATCAGGTTTTGAGTATGTTCGATGCTGTTGATCACATCGTCGCCCGCTTCCGTATCGACGCGCAGGCCCGGCAGGCTGGCGTCTATAACGATTTCACGCTCGCCCGTTCCCGTGTTGCCGTGGCCGTTGGTCACAGTCGCAGACACCGTCAGGTCGCCGTTGCCCAGCGCCGTCAGGACGGATTCCGGCACGTTCACGGACCAGGTCAGATCGCTCTGCACCGTTGCGGTGTAGGTGTTGCCGCCAATGGTCACAGTGACGGTATTGCCCGCCTCCGCGTTCGCGACCTTGCCGCTGAGGGTCTGGCCCGCGGCCACTTCCGCCGCGTTGATGACGTTATCGCCCGCCACGGTGTTGATGGTGACGGTTGGCAGCGCGGTATCCACCAGCAGGTTCGCGGTGTTGCTCACGCTGTTGCCCACGCCGTTGGTGGCGCTCGCGCTCAGGGTGTAATTCGCTTCGCCCAGACCCGCCAGATCCGCCGCCGGAACGGTCAGGCTCCAGGTGCCGTCTGCCGCCGTCGTGGCCGTGTAGTTTTTGCCGTTGAGGGTCACGGCCACCACGGTGCCTTCTGCCAGGTTGGCGCTGGTGCCGCTGACGCGCAGATCCTGACCCTTCTCTACCGCGTTCAGCACGTTATCGTCGCTGATGGCGTTGAAGCTGACCGAAGGCAGACCGGTATCGACGGTCACGTTATGCGTGCCGGTGCCGGTATTGCCCGCCGCGTCGGTAACCGATGCCGTGACGGTCACGCTGCCGTCGCTGAGGCCGGAAATCACGCTCGCCGGGACGCCCACGCTCCAGTTGCCCGCCGCGTCCAGCACGGTGGTGTACGTCTGACCGCCGATGGTGACGGTCACCTTATCGCCCGCTGCCGCGCCGGTGGCGGTGCCGCTGATGATGTGCGCCTGGCTGTGTTCTGCGAGGTTAATGACATCGTCGCCCGCCACGGTATTGATGGTCACCGCCGGAACGGTCACATCCACCGTCAGAGTGTGATCAACCGATGCCGGGTTGCCCGCCTTGTCGCTGACCGATGCGGTCACGGTCACGCTGCCGTCCGTCAGGGCCGCAACATCGGACGCCGGAACGTTCAGCGTCCAGCTGCCGTCCGCGCTGACGGTGGTGGTGTAGTCTTTGCCGTTCAGCGACACGGTGACCGTCTGGCCCGCTTCGGCGGTGCTGGTGCCGGACACGGTCAGTTCGCTCTTCGCTTCAGCGGCACTCAGAATGTCGTCCGTCGCCAGAGTGTTGATGGTCACGCTCGGCGCGGTCGCATCCACGCTGTACTCGCGGCCCGCCGAGGCGCTGTTGCCGTTCACGTTGGTGACGCTCACCTGCACGCTGGCATCGCCGTCCTTCAGGCCAGCCAGATCCGCAGACGGTACGGTCCAGGTCCAGTTGCCGCTGTCGTCTACTGTCGCACTATAGATTTTGCCGTTCAGGCTGATGGTCACGGTCTGCCCGGCTTCCACGTTGGTGGTCGCGCCTGACAGCACCAGATCCGCCCCTTTCTCCGCCGCGTTTATCACGTCGTCGGTGGCAATGGCGTTGATGCTGATAGCAACGGTCGCCAGGTCCACCGTCACATCGTGGCTGATGGTAATCGGGTTGCCCGCCGCGCTGTCGCCGGTAACGCTGATTTTGACGGTACCTTCCGGCCACGCGCTCACGTCCGCTGATGGAACAGCCGCGCTCCAGCTGCCGTCCGCCAGCACCGTGGCCGCATAGTCTTTACCGTTGATGGTGACGGTCAGGGCCGTACCTGGTGCCAGCCCATCGCTGGATCCGCTGACGATCAGGTTTTGAGTATGTTCGATGCTGTTGACCACGTTGTCGCCCGCCACGGTATCGACGCGCAGACCAGGCAGGTTAGCGTCGATCGCGATCTCGCGCTCGCCGGTCCCGGTGTTACCGTGGCCGTTGGTAACGGTCGCCGTCACGCTCAGGCTGCCGTTACCCAGCGCCGTCAGCACGTCAGACGGCACGTTGACATACCAGGTCAGATCGTTCTGCACCGTTGCGGTGTAGCTGTTGCCGCCAATGGTCACGGTCACGGTATTGCCCGCTTCGGCATTCGCCACGGTGCCGCTCAGGGTCTGGCCTGCGGCCACTTCCGCCGCATTAATGACGTTATCGCCCGCCACGGTGTTGATGGTGACGGTCGGCAGCGCGGTGTCCACCAGCAGGTTCGCGGTGTTGCTCACGCTGTTGCCCACGCCGTTGGTGGCGGTCGCGTTCAGGGTGTAGTTGGCCTGACCCAGACCGGCCAGATCCGCCGCCGGAACCGTCAGGCTCCAGGTGCCGTCTGCCGCCGTCGTCGCCGTGTAGTTTTTGCCGTTCAGGGTCACGGTCACCACGGTGCCTTCCGCCAGGTTGGCGCTGGTGCCGCTGACGCGCAGATCCTGACCTTTTTCCACCGCGTTCAGCACGTTATCATCGCTGATGGCGTTGAAGCTGACCGATGGCAGACCGGTATCGACGGTCACGTTATGGCTGCCGGTGCCGGTGTTGCCCGCCGCGTCGGTGACGGACGCCGTGACGGTCACGGTGCCGTCGCTGAGGCCGGAAATCACGCTCGCCGGGACGCCCACGCTCCAGTTCCCCGCCGCGTCCACCACGGTGGTGTAGGTCTGGCCGCCGATGGTGACGGTCACCTTATCGCCCGCGGCCGCGCCGGTAGCGGTGCCGCTGATAACGTGTGCCTGGCTGTGTTCAGCCACGTTAATCACATCGTCACCCGCGATGGTGTTGATAGTGACCGCAGGAACGGTCACATCCACCGTCAGGTTGTGGTCCACGGACGCCGGGTTACCCGCCTTGTCGCTGACCGATGCGGTAACGGTAACGCTGCCGTCGGTTAATCCTGCCAGATCGGCCGCCGGAACGTTCAGCGTCCAGCTGCCGTCTGCGCTGACGGTGGTGGTGTAGTCTTTGCCGTTCAGCGATACGGTGACCGTCTGGCCCGCTTCGGCGGTGCTGGTACCGGACACGGTCAGATCGCTCTTCGCTTCGGCGGCGTTCAGAATATCATCCGTCGCCAGGGTGTTAATCGTGACGGTCGGCGCGGTGGCATCCACGCTGTACTCACGTCCCGCCGAGGCGCTGTTGCCGTTCACGTTGGTGACGCTCACCTGCACGCTGGCGTCGCCGTCTTTCAGACCCGCCAGGTCGGCGGCTGGCACCGTGGCCGTCCATTTGCCGTCGGCGCCGACGGTCGCGGTGTAGCTCTTGCCGCCGAAGGTGATGGTAACGGTCTGGTTTTCCTCAACGTTTGAGGTCGCCCCGGAGAGCACCAGATCCGCGCCCTTCTCGGCGGCGTTAATCACGTCGTCTGAAGCAATCGCATCGATGCTGATGGCAACGGTCGCCAGATCTACCGTCACATCGTGGCTGATGGAAACCGGGTTACCGGCGCTGCTCTGGCCTGCAACGGTCACGGTGACCGTACCTGCTGCCAGGGCACCCACATCCGCAGCCGGGATGGCCGCACGCCAGGTGCCGTCGGCCAGCACGGTGGCCGGGTAGGTTTTGCCGTTTACGGTGACGGTCAAGGTGGTACCTGCGGTCAGGCCATCGCTGGATCCGGTCACAATCAGATTCTGCCCGTGCTCGATGCTGTTGATCACGTCGTCGCCCGCCACGGTATCCACGCGCAGGCCCGGCAGGTTAGCGTCGATCGTGATATCGCGCTCAGCGGATCCGCTGTTGCCGACGCCGTTGGTCACGCTGGCGGTCACCGTCAAATCGCCGTTGCCCAGCGCCGTCAGCACAGATTCAGGCACATCGACGGACCAGGTGAGATCGTTCTGCACCGTTGCGGTGTAGCGGTTGCCGCCAATGGTCACGGTCACGGTGTTGCCCGCCTCGGCATTCACCACCTTACCGCTGATGGTCTGGCCGGCAGCCAGCTCGGCGGCGTTAATCACGTCGTCGCCCGCAATGGTGTTGATAATCACGCCCGGCAGAACGGACTCCACGTTTACCGTGTGCGACGCGCTGGTGCTGTTGCCGACGCTGTCCGTGGCTGACGCGGTGACGGTATAAAGCGCCTCGCCCAGCTGACCAACTTCGCTCGCCGGAACGGTGGTGGTCCATTTTCCGTTATCGTCCACCTGCGCACTGTACGCTTTGCCGTTCAGCATCACGGTCACTACCGCGCCAGCCGCCAGGCCGGACGCCGTACCGGAGATCGTCAGATCCTGGGTTTTCTCGGTGCTGTTGATCACATCGTCACCGGAAACGGTGTCAATGGTCAGCCCCGGCGCGGTCAGGTTCACCGCCACACCGTGCGTGGCGCTGTTGCTGTTGCCCGCTTTATCGGTCAGCGCCGCGGTAATAGTGTAATCCCCGTCGGCCAGCGCGGTAACGTCTGCCGCAGGCACGCCCACGCTCCAGTTGCCGGAGGCATCCAGGGTGGCGGTGTACGATTTGCCGTTGAGGGTGACGGTGACCACGTCGCCCGCCGCCGCGCCGGTCACGGAGCCCGTGACAATCAATGCCTGCGCGTGCTCGGCGCTGTTGATCACGTCGTCGTCGGACACGGTGTGAATGGTCAGCTGCGGGACGGTGGTATCGACCAGCACGTCGCGATCCGCAGAGGCCGGGTTGCCCGCCTTATCGGAGACCGCCGCGCTAATGGTGTAGTTACCGTCGGTAATCGCGCCGACATCCGCGGAAGGCACGGTCACGCTCCAGTTGCCGTTTGCCTGCACGGTGGTGGTGTAGTCCACGCCGTTCAGGGTCACGGTGACGGTCTGGCCCGCTTCGGCGTTGGTTACACCATTAACGACCAGATCCTGCTGCGCCTCGGCCGCATTGATGATGTTATTGTCGCTGACGATCTCGATAGACACCGTCGGCGCGGTGGCGTCCACGCTGTACTCGCGGCCTGCCGACGCGCTGTTGCCGTTCACGTTGGTGACGCTCACCTGCACGCTGGCATCGCCGTCCTTCAGGCTGCCCAAATCGGCAGACGGCACGGTGGCCGTCCAGTTGCCGTCGGCATCGACCGTCGCGGTGTACGATTTGCCGCCGAAGGTGATGGTAACGGTCTGGTTTTCTTCCACGTTGGTGGTGGAGCCGGACAGCACCAGGTCCGCGCCTTTCTCCGCCGCGTTAATCACGTCGTCAGAGGCAATCGGGTTAATGCTGATGGCGACTGTCGCCAGATCCACCTTCACGTCATGGCTGATGGAAACCGGGTTGCCCGCCGCGCTATGACCTTCAACCTTCACGGTAACCGTGCCCGCGCCGAGCGCGCTGACGTCGGCCGCCGGAATGGCCGCCGTCCAGGTGCCGTCCGCCAGTACGGTGGCCGCGTAGGTTTTGCCGTTGACGGTGACGGTCAGCGCCGCGCCCGTTGCCAGACCGTCGCTGGAACCGGTGATTATCAGGTTTTGAGCGTGTTCGATGCTATTGATCACATCGTCGCCCGCCACGGTATCGACGCGCAGGCCCGGCAGGTTGGCATCAATGGTGATGTCGCGCTCGCCGGTGCCGGTGTTGCCGTGGCCGTTAGTGACGCTGGCTGACACCGTCAGATCGCCGTTGCCGATGGCGGTTAAGACCGAGGACGGCACGTTGACCGACCAGCTCAGATCGTCCTGAACCGTCGCGGTATACGTATTGCCGCCGAGGGTAATAGTGACAGTGTCACCGCTCGCCGCACCGCTCACTTTCCCGCTCAGGGTCTGTCCGGCAGCCACTTCCGCCGCGTTAATAATGTCGTCCGTCGCGACCGGATTGATGGTGACCTGCGGCAGCGCGCTGTCAACCAGCACGCTGTGGCCGGTGCTCGCGCTGTTGCCCGCGGCGTCAGTTACGCTCGCCGTCACGGCGTAGCTCGCTTCGCCCAGCGCCGAGACGTGTGCCGCCGGAACGGTCACGCTCCAGTTCCCGCTCGCGTCGGTGGTGGCCGTATAGTTAATCCCGTTCAGGGTCACCGTAATGGCGGTTCCTTCCGGCTGGTTGCTGGTGCCGGACACCTGCAGATCCTGACCTTTCTCGGCCGCATTGATCACGTCGTCAGCCGCCAGGGTATTGATGGCGACCACCGGCGCGGTCAGGGAGACGTCAAATTCGTGCGTCGCAGTGGCGCTGTTACCGGCTTTGTCGGTGAGGGTCGCGGAGATCGTCTGGTCGCCGTTGACCAGCGCGCCCACGTCCGCCGCCGGAACGCCCACGCTCCAGCTGCCGGACGCGTCCAGCATGGCGGTGTAGTCTTTACCGTTCAGGGTCACGGTAATCACGTCGCCCGCCTGCGCGCCCGTCACCTTACCGGAGACGATCAGCGCCTAGCCGTGCTCGGCAATATTCACGATGTCGTCGCCCGCGACGATGTTGAAGCTAATCTGCGGTACGGTGGTGTCCACCAGCACCGATGAGCCCGCGCTGGCCGGGTTACCTGCTTTATCGGACACGGTCGCCGTGACCGCGGCACCGCCGTCGGTGATGCCTGCCAGATCCGCCGCAGGCACGTCGAGCGTCCAGCTGCCGTCCGCCTGCACCTGCGCGGTGTACTGATTGCCGTTAAAGGTCACGGTGACCGTCTGGCCCGCTTCGGCAGTAGAAGTGCCGCTCAGGGTCAGATCCTGCGCTGCCTCTGCCGCATTCAGCATGTTATCGCCGCTGATGGTGTTGATGGCCACCGTCGGCGCGGTGGTGTCGACGCTGAATGCCTGCGCCGAAGACGCGGCGTTGCCGTTCACGTTGGTGACGCTGACCTGCACGCTGGCGTCGCCGTCTTTCAGGCCGCTCAGATCGGCAGCCGGAACGGTCCAGGTCCAGTCGCCGTTGGCATCCACCGTCGTGGTGTACGTTTTTCCTGCGAAGATAATGGTGACGGTCTGGCCCGCTTCAACGTTAGATGACGTGCCGGACAGCACCAGATCCTGGCCTTTTTCCGCCGCGTTAAGGACGTTGTCGTCGGTCACGCTGCTGATGGTGATGGCGACCGGCGCGAGATCGACGTCCACGACGGTCCCGATAGCCACCGGGTTGCCGGAGGCATCCTGCGCGCTTGCCTTGATATCCAGAGCGCCATCTGCCCACTGGGACACGTCCGCCGCCGGTACCGCGGCCTGCCAGGAGCCGTCCGCCAGCACCGTTGCGGAATACGCTTTTCCGTTGATGGTCACGGTGACGGCGCTGCCCGCCGCCAGATCGGTGCTGGTGCCGGACACAATCAGGTTCTGAGCGTGCTCAATCACGTTGATCACGTCGTCGCCTGCGACCGTATCAATACGCAGCCCCGGAAGCTGGGCGTCGATGGTGAAGTCGAGCGAAGAAGAACCGGTATTGCCGTGCGCGTTGGTGACGCTGGCCGATACGGTGAGATCGCCGTTGCCCAGCGCGGTCAACTGGCTCTGGGTTAACGGCAGGCTCCAGGTGAGATCGTCCTGCACGGTGGCAGTAAAGGTCTGGCCGCCCAGGGAAATCGTGACAGTGTCACCTGGCGCCGCATTTGTCACCTTACCGGTCAGGGGTTGCCCTGCCGCCACTTCCGCCGCGTTAACGATATTGTCGCCCGCCAGCGTGTCGATCGTTACCACCGGCAGCGAGCTGTCCACCAGCACATCGTGCGAGGTTGAGGCGCTGTTGCCGACGCTATCGGTGACGTTCGCCGTCACGGTGTAATTCGCTTCGCCCAGCGCCGAGACGTTTGCCGCCGGAACGGTTACGCTCCAGTTTCCGCTGGCGTCAGCGGTAGCCGTGTAGTGAATGCCGTTCAGGGTCACCGTAATGGTCGTGCCTTCCGGCTGGTTACTTGTGCCGGAGAGCAGCAGATCTTCGCCCTTCTCGGTCGCGTTAATCACGTCGTCCACCGCCAGCGTGTTGATACCGATGACAGGCGTCACGGTATTCACCACCACATCCAGTGAACTGCTTCCGGTATTGCCGGATCGGTCGGTCACGGAGACGTCGATGGTCCAGGTACCGTCCGTCAGCCCCTGTACGGCAGACGCCGGCAGGCCAAGGCTCCAGTTGCCCGCCGCATCCACCACGGTGGTGTAATCGACGCTGTTAATAGTGATAGTCACCCGATCGCCCGCTGCCGCCCCGGTGACGGAGCCGCTCAGGATCTGCGCCTGTGCATGGGCGAGCTGGTTAATGGTATTGGTGTCGGTGACAAAGTCGTTAATGGTCACCTGCGGCACGGTGGCGTCCACCAGCCCAACGCGGTCGGCGCTGCTGCTGTTACCTGCCACGTCGCTTACGGTGGCCGTCACGGTCACGATGCCATCGTTGAGGGCACCGACGTCAACCGCCGGTACGATCAGCTGCCAGGTTCCGTCCGCCTGAACCGTGGTCTGATACGTTTTGCCGTTCAGCGTCACGGTGACCGTCTGGCCCGGTTCCGCAGTACTGGTGCCGCTTAAGGCTAAATCCTGCTGCGCCTCAGCCGCATTGATGATGTTATCGCTGGTGAGGTTATCGAGGGTAATCGCCGGCGGCAGCGTATCCACCGTGACCACGCGCGACGCGTCGGCACTGTTACCGTTGACGTTCGTGACGCTGACGCTCACCTGCGCGCGCCCGTCGATCAGGGTTTCCATGGCGCTGGCGGGCACGGTCAGGCTCCAGGAGCCATCCTGCTGCACCTGGGCGGTAAAGGTCTGGTCGGCGAATTTCACCACCACGGTCTGCCCCGCCTCCACGCCCTGCGTCTGGCCGGAAAGGGTTAAATCACTGCCTTTTTCAGCCGCATTCAGCAGGTCATCGCCGGAGACGGTATCAATGGTGACCGCCACGGCGTTGAGATCGAGTTCAATCGGGTGTTCAGCCGCAACGGTATTGCCCCAGGCATCTTTTGCGCTGACGCTAACCGTCACCTCTCCCGCGGTCCAGGCCTGAAGGTCCGCAGCAGGAACGCCAATGCTCCAGCCGCCGCTGGCGGTAACCACGGCGTTATATTCGACGTTGTTAATGGTGACGACGATCGGCGTGCCCGCGGCCAGGTGGGTGCTGGCGCCGGTGACGGTCAGATCCTGCTGCTGTTCGATGGCGTTGACCACGTCATCGCCGGAAATGGTGTTCACACGCAGGCCCGGCAGCTGTGCGTTGATATTGATATCGCGCTCGCCGGTGCCGGTATTGCCGTGCGAATTGGTCACCGACGCGGTGAAAGTTAAATCGCCGTCGCCGAACGCCTTAAGATCCGCTGACGGGATTTTCACGCTCCAGGTCAGATCGCTGCCCACCGTGGCGGTGTAGCTCTTGCCGCCCACGGTGACAGAAACGGTATCGCCCGCCGCCGCGCCGGTAACGCGACCGCTGAGGGTTTGATCGACACCCGCTTCGGCGTTATTGACCAGGTTGTCGCCCGCAAAGGTGTTGATGATCACCTGCGGCAGCACGGTATCCACCAGCAGCGTCGCCCCGGCAGAGCCGCTGTTACCCACGCTGTCAGTGCCGCTGACGCTGACGGTGTAGAGAGTGTTCGCCAGATTCAGCACGTCGGAAACCGGCACCTGGACCGCCCAGATGCCGTTTTCAACGGTGGCCTGATAGCTGACGTTGTTCAGCGTCACGGTAATGGCGCTGCCGTCAGGCAGGTTGCTGGTACCGGTCAGGCTCAGCGGCTGCATCGCCTCCTGGGCATTCAGCACGTTGTCCTGGCTAATGGCGTCAATCGTAAATTCTGGCGGGTTGCCGCTCAGCGTAATGCCGTGCGTGGCGCTGCCGGTGTTGCCCGCCGCGTCGGTCACGGATACTGAAATCGTGTGGTTGCCTTCACCCAGCGCGCCCAGCACGGATGCCGGAACGCCCACGCTCCAGCTGCCGTCCGCCAGCACCACGCCGGTGAAGGACTGGTCGCCAACGGTCACGGTGACCACATCGCCTGCCGACGCGCCGCTCGTCTGCCCGGAAATAATTTGCGCCTGGCCCTGTTCGCTGGTGTTCAGTATGTCGTCGCCCGCCACGGTATCGATGGTGACCACCGGCGCGGTGGTATCCACTGTGAAATCTGCGGTGACAGACGAACCGTTGCCCGCTTTGTCGCTGACGTTCACCGTCAGGGTGTGATTACCCTCGTTGAGCGCCTGCACGTCGTCCGCAGCAAGCGTGACGGACCAGGTACCGTCGCTGCCCACCGTGGCGTTGTAGTTTTTACCGTTCAGCGTGACCGTGACGATCTGACCGGCTTCCGCAGTCGTTTTGCCGGTCAGCGTCAGCGGCTGGCTGTGCTCGGCGGCATTAATAATGTTGTCCTGCGCGAGGGTATCGACAGAGAGGGTTGGCGCGACGCTATCCACGCCGATTGTCTGGCTGCCGCTCACGGTGTTACCCGCCGCGTCTTTGCCGATGACGTTGACCGTCCAGGTGCCATCGCCCAGCGCCTGCGCGTCGGCCGCGGGCACGTTAACACTCCACGTCCCGTCCGCCCCCACTTCCGTCGTATAGGTTTTACCGTTCAGCGTCACGGTGAGTGCGGTACCTTGCGCCAGATTCTTGCTGGCACCGGAGAGCGTAAAGCCCGCGGATTGCTCGCTGGCGTTAAGCACGTTGTCGCCCGCCGTGGTAGCCAGCGTAATGGCAGCCTCGGCGGTCGAGACCGTTACGGTAATGTTGCCCGCATCGGTGGTTTTACTGCCGTCGATCTGCACCACCGACCAGGTGTGTTCCCCGTCCGTCTGGGTCGGTAATTTTACCGTCCAGGTGCCCTCTTTACCGACCATGGCGCTGGCGATGGTGCTGCCGCTGCTGTCTTTGATCTGGATGGTCGCGCCCGGCTGGCCGGTACCGCTAAAGGTTGGCGTGTTGTCGTCCGTGATCGCGTTTGCTGTCAGCACGCCCTGCTTGTCGCCCGCTTTATCCGACAGCAGGAAGGTTGGCGTGGCGCTTTCCACTTCTTTCGTATTATCAATAACTTTTGTTTTAGTCTCGCCGTCGCCGCCGTTTGCCAGCAGCGCCCCGATGGCACCGCCGCCTAATGCAGCTCCCGCAATCCAGCCCCACGGGGCGTCGCTTAAGACGCTTCCCTGCTCCAGGAAAGGTTGAATGCTGCTAATCGGTGTGGCCTGCGCGGTTAGCTCGGTCACCGCAACGCCTGACGCTTCCCCGGTATCGGCAAAAGAAATATGCGTCAGTTCCTGACGATCGTTGAACACCAGCTCTGACTGGTTGTGCGTCTCAGGATCTTCAACAAAATAGTTATTGCAGCGAATCACGCTGCCATCTTTCATATAAATGAGGAGGTCTTTACCCTGGCGGACATATCGCACCACATCCTGAGCAGAACCCTGGATTTCAATCACGCTCGGGGAGGAAATAGAGACCGACAAATTTCCTTCGCCGGTTAATTTCGTTTTCTCCGCCGTTTTGCGAATGATGACATCAACAACCTTTATGTTACTCATATTTCTCTCCTTGCAGGTGTGCGGATTCCTGTGGATATGTCCACCAGACGGATGTAGCTATCCCTGGGAAAAAACACCCATTATTTTCAGACTTATTTTGCGCGACAATACGCGTCTTTTTTTAACTCAAATCGGGTAGTTTTGCGGCAGCGCTTTTCTCTATTCCAATAAGCGGCATTAAATTATCAACCGCGGAAGCATAATTAATTGCCGAACTCCAGCCATCATACTCAGCGATTATTTTCGCCGAGGTGGCCTGCCAGACATCCTGCTCAACGCTGAGCAGATCGTTAATGCTCCGCTTGCTCAGGGTGTACTCATTTTTATAAACATCACGGGCGCGCAGCGCATTTTCCAGTTGCTGTTTCCCGGCCTCCATTCTTCCCCGCGCGCCGGTCCAGTCCGCCTGCGCGACGGAGGCTTTTTGCAGGACGTCGAAACGCGCCTGATCGACCTGAGAGGAGGCCATCGCCCGCGCGCCTTCAGCCTGCCGCACGCGTGCAGAGACCGCGCCGCCCTGATAAAGCGGTGCGTCAATGTTGAGTTGGATCTGGTCGTCCCAGTACGAACGGTTGTCAGACTCGTAACGGGTACGTCCGCCCTTCAGGCTGAGGGTCGGCCAGTGCTGGGACTTCGCCGTCTCCACGCCATACTGGGCAGAGCGCTCCATGTTTTGCGCGGCCATGACCGCCGGTATCAGCGAATAATCAATGCGGTTGAGCGAATCAGGTTCAACCGCGAGGTTTGCGGGTACAGGCGAATAGTTTTCTGCCTGCATGCCGGTTAATACCGCAAGCCTTGCGCGGGCGCTGTTTAAGGCGGCCTGATACTGCGCGACCGTTGCCTGCATACCGGCAATACGCGTGCGGGTCTGGAGCTCATCGGAGGTCGAGCTCACGCCCGCGTCGGCGCGCAGCTTCGCCAGCTGCTCAACATTTTTCAGCGCCTGAACGTTCTCCTTTGCTGCCTGCAGCAGATCGGCATAGCGTTTGACCTCGACATAGCTCAGCGCCGTTTTTTCCGCCACGTCAGAGAGCGTGCTCATCAGCTGGTAGCGATAGCTATCGCGCTGGGCGGAAGACTGGCTGATGCTGTTATTGGTCTTGCCAAAATCATAGATCAGCTGCGTCAGGCTCAGTCCCCAGGCGGCTGAATTCTTCAGCGACCCGCTGGAATCGGTGGTCTGGCTATGGCCCGTGCTCCCGTTCAGCGATATTTGCGGCATCCAGCCGCTGCGCGCTTCATCTATTTGTGCCTGACCAATACCGAGCTGCGCAGCCTGCTGACTAATAGACGGATCGCGATCGATAGCAAAAAGAATACTTTCTTTTAAGGTGGTCCTGGCAACCGGGGCAATACCCACCTGATTACTATTGGCGTACGCCGTATTTATGGCTAATGAAATGAATGCCAGCGCTGCTGTAAATCGGCGTAACATTGGCTTTCGTAATATCGTCATTTTATCTCCCTGACTCTGAGTGACACTGAAGCAATTACCCAAAAAGAGGTATAGATAATTAGACAAATATCTTTTTTAGCATCCTTGCCGAATTTTAGGTAAAACTCCCCATACCCATTTCCCCCTGGAGATGAGATCTGCCTGCGTCTTATTTAATTAAGAATTTACTTATTTCCTAAAGTGGTTAGCAGCATAACAAAATGTGTTATAGGCCACTACACCCACAATGTTAATGTGGTGTTACAATTAAGAAAAAAGATGGGGTTTCTGGACAAAACTCTTAAAATGACCTTTCAGATGAAACATATAAACCGTCTGTTATTTAAGGAAAATTCTTAATTTGCTCCCTGCACATTTTTGCGTTAATTTCCGCGCGGGTCAGACACAAAGATTTTCAAAGAAGTGTCAATTTAAGTAGCCAAACAGGATGAATTGGGATTTATCGCTATTAAAAAACTAATTAAAGCAATTAATATCTATAAATATCTATTTTGTCGAAACTTAACTCCAGACAATGGTGTTGCACTGGTTACATAATCCAAACCGTTAAATAAAACATAACAATAACATTATGATTAACATTCAAAACGGCTTGCTTATACCTGTTTAATAAAATTTTAATAATCACGCATCTGAATCATCACACCTCTCCCCGACACCAAAACGACTTTGCCCTTTTCTCTGCGTTAAAATGCTGTATTATGCAAACTATTGCGACATTTTGCAGGAACGCACACCGATGCACAAAACCGCACGACAACGCCACGTACTGGATATCCTGAGCGAGCAAGGCCAGGTCAGCATCACTGAGCTGGCAGAAAAGCTGCAGGTTTCAGCCGATACCATCCGTCGGGATCTGACCGACCTGGAAAACCAGGGGCTGGCGCAGAAGAACCACGGCGGGGCCATCGCGCTGAATCTTTCCGCCATGAACCGTCAGGGCCGCAATACGCTGCTGCCGGAAACCAAACAGCGCCTGGGAAAACAGGTCGCCCAGCAGGTCCCTGCGGGTTCTACCCTGTTTCTGGATGCGGGCAGCACGGTGATGGCTGTCGCCTCCTTTCTTCGTGGGCCGCTCACCGTCATAACCACGTCGCTGGATATCGCCCAGCATTTTAGCGACCGGGAAGACGTTGAACTGATCCTGCTCGGGGGGAAATGGGACCACCAGCAGCGCCTGTTTGCCGGAAGCGCCACGTTGTCGTTGCTGTCCCGCTATCGGGCAGATATCGCCATCCTCGGGGCGTGCGCCATTCATGCCGAACTCGGTTTGAGCGCCGGTAAAGAAGCGGATGCCGATGTTAAGCGCGCGATGCTTGACGCAAGCCATGCGCACTGGATTGTTGCCGACCACCTGAAAGTCAACCGCTGCGAGCCGTATCTGGTTTCCGGGTTATCCAACATTCAACAACTCTTTTTAGATCGTCCCTGGCCTGAGCTTGGGGACCCTGGCGCATTGCAGGTCACGGTGTGCGCGAATTAACGTGGAGAAGTTCATGAGTACAGTTCGAACAATTAACATTGCGCTGATCGGGTATGGATTTGTGGGCAAAACCTTCCATGCCCCGTTAATCCAGTCTGTGGACGGGCTTAAGCTGGCCGTGGTCTCTTCTCGTGATGAAGAGAAGGTTAAACGCGATCTGCCGGACGTAGAGGTGGTCGCCACCCCTGAAGAGGCTATTCAGCATCCTGATGTTGACCTGGTGGTGATTGCCTCCCCCAACGCCACGCACGCCCCGCTGGCGACGCTGGCTCTGAACGCCGGCAAGCATGTCGTGGTGGATAAGCCTTTCACCCTCAACATGCAGGAAGCCCGCGACCTGATTGCGCTGGCGGAGGAAAAGCAGCGTCTGCTCTCCGTCTTCCACAACCGCCGCTGGGACAGCGATTTCCTCGGCATTAAGCAGATTATTGAGCAGGGCACGCTTGGCAAGGTCAAACACCTGGAGTCGCATATCGACCGCTTCCGCCCGGAAGTGCGCGTGCGCTGGCGCGAGCAGAACGTCCCCGGAAGTGGCTTATGGTTTGACCTGGGTCCTCATCTTATCGACCAGACGCTGCAGCTCTTTGGCCTGCCGCAGTCGGTTCAGGGGAATATCGCGACGCTGCGCGACGGTGCAGAAATCAACGACTGGGCGCACGTGGTCTTAAACTACCCGGAGCATAAGGTGATTCTGCACGCCAGCATGCTGGTGGCGGGCGGTACGGCGCGCTTTGCCGTCCACGGGGACAAGGGCAGCGTGGTGAAGGCCAGAATCGATCAGCAGGAAGCACAGCTGCTCTCCGGGGTGATCCCCGGCAGTGAGGCCTGGGGCGAAGACAGCGACAGCATGGTGTTCTTTGGCGCTGACGGCGCATCGCAGACGATCCCTACCCCGAAAGGCGATCAGCGTCAGTACTACATCAACGTGCGTAATGCGCTACGCGGGGAAATCGCCAATCCTGTCCACCCTGTTGAGGCATTAGCGGTGATGGCTGTGCTGGAAGCGGCGGTGACGTCGTCGGAAACGGGGTCAACGCAGACGCTGGCGTTAACGGCTGAAGAGCGTGCTCTGTTGGGTTAAAAAACAAGCCGGGTGGCGCTGCGCTTACCCGGCCTACGATTCAGAGCCGTTTGTAGGCCCGTGCAAGCGAAGCGCCGCCGGGCGAGAAGACTACGAACGCTTTTTCGGCATCATGCGCAGAAGGGTATTATCTTTCCAGAAATAGTGGTGCATCAGCGCCGCCGCGGCGTGCAGGCCAATCACAAAATAGCCCAGATTTGCCAGCGTCTCGTGCCACTCTTTCAGCATATCTACCAGGTCAAAATTGGACTCCGCCGCATGCGGCATCGCCAGGCCAAAAGCAAACCAGTCGCTGCCCCGGTTATACATCATCACAATGCCAATCAGCGGCAGCGCAATAAACAGCAGATACACCACCAGATGCCCCAGATGAGACATCCCCGTCACCATCGCTTTTGGCTTCGGTTGAATCGGTGGTGCACGGAATTTCAGGCGAACCAGCAGACGCGTCACCATCAGCACCAGGATACTGATCCCGCATGAGACGTGGATCATGTTGATCGTCGGGCGCGCGGTGCGCGGGAAGAAACCTCTGAACTCCATGGCGCAGTAGGCGACGATGATTAACAGAAACACCAGCCAGTGGATGCCGATTTGCAGGCTTGTATATTTAGTGCGCATGTGATTTCTCGATTAAAAACAGTTACCGCGCCAACATAATCTCCTTTCCTTAAAAATTCATTAACTTTTCTGTATGGTTTTTCAAATACATCCTCCCGCATGAAGCATCTTCAATTGCCGCCCTGCCCGTGATGGTCTAAGCCTGGATGAGTTCAAACTGTCACATCGACACGTTTACAGGAGAACACCATGAGTAAAATTGGCATTAACGGATTTGGACGCATCGGACGTCTTGTTCTGCGCCGCCTTCTTGAAACCCAGGACAGTAATACCGTCGTCGCCATCAACGACCTCACCTCTCCAAAAGTGCTGGCCTACCTGCTCAGGCACGATTCCAACTACGGTGGCTTCCCGTGGAGCGTGGATTTCACCGAGGATGCGCTGATCGTTGACGGTAAAACCATCGCGGTCTATGCCGAAAAAGAGGCAAAGCACATTCCGTGGAAAACCGCGGGCGTGGATATCGTCGTGGAGTGCACCGGCTTTTATACGTCTGAAGAGAAATCACGGGCGCACCTGGAGGCGGGCGCGAAGAAGGTGCTGATCTCTGCGCCCGCGGGGGACATGAAAACCATCGTCTACAGCGTGAACGACGAGACCATTGACGCCAGTGATACCATTATTTCCGTCGCCTCCTGCACCACTAACTGCCTCGCCCCGCTGGCAAAAGCCCTGAACGACGCGTTTGAAATTAAGGTGGGCACCATGACCACCATTCATGCCTATACCGGTACCCAGGCGCTGGTGGATGGCCCGCGCGGGAAAGATCTTCGCGCCTCCCGGGCGGCGGCAGAGAATATCATTCCGCACACCACCGGCGCCGCAAAGGCCATCGGTCTGGTGATCCCTGCGCTCAGCGGCAAACTGAAAGGCCACGCCCAGCGCGTGCCGGTTAAAACGGGCTCCGTTACCGAACTGGTGGCCATTCTGGGCAAGAAAGTGACCGTTGAGGAGATTAACGCCGCGCTGAAAAAGGCCACTCAGGGCAATAAATCGTTCGGGTATACCGATGAAGAGATTGTGTCGTCAGATGTGATTGGCTCGCATTATGGTTCGGTGTTTGACGCCACGCAGACGGAGGTGTCAGAAGCGGGAGACCTTCAGCTGGTGAAAGCCGTTGCCTGGTATGACAACGAGTATGGGTTTGTGACGCAGCTGGTGCGGACGCTAGATAAGTTTGCGGCGCTGTGATTTTCCCCCTCACCCTCTCCCCAATGGGGCGAGGGGATCGTTCCGTGCCTAAATTATTTTACGTGCGCCCTTCAGGACAGGATCCTGCTGCAGCTGTTTCCACGCGGCGGTGACGGCCTCGGGGAATTCAACGTGAGCAATATAATCCCGCCCGGCCGGGCCATAGCCGTTGGCGTCATCATACAGGCGCGGCAGCTCCCCCATAACCAGTGAAAGGTAACGGTCAACGGGCCACAGCCCGGTGTGGCCCTCGCTGAATTCCACGCCCTCGTTACCGTTTTGCAGCGTCGGCGTAAACCCGGGATGGCTTATCCACTGCGGTGAATCGGGCTCATCACGACACACGCGGGCAAACGTCGCCATCGTGCGGCGCTGCATCGTCGGATCCTGCACCACCAGCACCCGCCCGGTCGTTCGATGATGCTGTTTCAGCATGTTCCAGCTAAAGCGCGCGTTTTCACCGCAGTTGGTGGAGCGATCCTCAACCCACAGACGCGCCTCGGGGATCTGCCAGAACGCCCGCGCAATGTCGGCAAGAATGCTCGCTTCGGCCCGCCCTGTGACCGGTACGGTGTGATAACGCGGATGGCTGCCGATGGCAGCATATAAAAAGGGGGTCGAATGCCCGATACCGCCGCTGATCAGAAGCGGTACATCTCTCTGGGCGGCAATACGGCAGGCCGCGTCAATGGTGGGGATCACCGCGTTTCCGGCCAGAATCACCGCATCGACTTCCGGGCTCGGACGGGTCGCGCTCAGGTCGTCCTGCGCCAGCCATTCACCGACAGTATTGAAGGCCGCCAGCGTGGCATCCGCCAGAACGGGAAAATGGGGCTGAACCATGGTGAACTCCTCACGTTGTTGAAGCGCCGAATTTATCATTTTTCTGAAATAACCAGAAACATCCAAAAATCATCGGGTTGCACCTGCCTATTATGCTTTTGATTTCCAGCCCTACAAAACATTGTATTGTGCAGGCGTCATGAAAAAGCACCCAACGCTGCTTATTTCGCCGTGATCTGACCAGTTTTATCCCCCCTGCGCTTGCCAAAGACAACATCCAACCCTAAGTTGCTTAACAATTTCACAACCTTTTTTATCAACACAGGTTGCACCTGAAGCGCGCCAGGTGACACCTCTCTCATCATCAACGTGGCGGGGTTTCAGGTCATGACAGAACATGAAAGTACGACGACGGTGTTACGTAAAAATAAAAAGGTGTTAATCGCAAGCCTTACCGGGAGCGCCATTGAATGGTTTGACTATTTTCTCTACGGTACGGCGGCCGCGCTGGTCTTCAATAAGATCTTTTTCCCGATGGTCGATCCGGTGATCGGACTCATCCTCTCTTATCTCTCTTTCTCATTAACCTTCTTTATTCGCCCCATTGGTGGGGTACTTTTCGCCCACATCGGCGACCGCATCGGACGGAAAAAAACCCTCGTGCTGACCCTCTCTTTGATGGGAGGTGCAACCGTTATGATTGGCCTGCTGCCCACGTATGAGATGATTGGCCTCTGGGCGCCTGCGCTGCTGATCCTGATGCGCATCATTCAGGGGATGGGCATCGGCGGTGAATGGGGCGGCGCGCTGCTGCTGGCCTATGAATACGCGCCAGAAAAACGTAAAGGCTTCTTCGGCAGTATTCCGCAGGCGGGCGTCACCATCGGCATGCTGATGGCAACCTTTATCGTGTCGCTGATGACCCTGTTCAGCGAGGAGGATTTTCTCTCCTGGGGCTGGCGCATCCCGTTCCTGCTGAGCTCGGTGCTGGTGTTGCTCGGCCTGTGGATCCGCAAAGATATTGACGAAACGCCCGATTTTCAGCGAGTCAAAGCGTCCGGTCAGGTAGCGAAGGCTCCCCTGCGCGATACGCTGAAACATCACTGGCGTGAAGTGTTGATTGCCGCCGGTTTGAAGGTGGTTGAAACCGCGCCGTTCTACATCTTCTCGACCTTCGTGGTGAGCTATGCCACCAGCACGCTGACGTATCAGAAATCGCAGGCGCTGGAAGCCGTGACGCTGGGAGCCCTGGTGGCGACCATTATGATCCCGCTAATGGGGCTGCTCTCCGATAAGGTAGGCCGTCAGCGCATGTACGCAATCAGCGTCTTCGTGCTGGGCCTGTTTATCGTACCGTGGTTTATGCTGCTCAATACCGGCACCACGTGGGGTATCGTGCTCGCGACGGTCATCGCCTTTGGCGTGTTGTGGGCCCCTGTCACGGCGGTACTCGGCACGCTGTGCTCTGAAATCTTTAGCGCAAACGTGCGCTACACCGGCATTACGCTCGGCTATCAGCTGGGTGCCGCGCTGGCTGGCGGTACCGCGCCGCTGATTGCCACCGGCCTGCTGGCAAAATACGACGGCGACTGGGTGCCGGTGGCCTGGTATCTTGCCGTCACGGTGACCATTTCTTTAATCGCGATTTTCTGCGCCAGCCGCGTTAAGCGCGCCACTCTCATCCAGGCGCAGCCCGAACGTCTCTGACCCTTCCCGGCCCGTCCTGCGGGCCGCTCTTTTTCCTTAAATTTCCCTTCACCATTTGATTAACATGCGTAAATCATATTCACTTGAATTATCATTTGCGGGAGTCGTAGAATCGCTAGCCCGCTAATTATTCAATCATTTCTAAGGTAAACGACGTTATGCGCCTGCCCGAACGCGACCCTTATGCTCCTCGCGAGTGGCAGCCACATGAGAAACCCGCCCTGCTGGGTTCGCCCTCCACGCCCGAACACAGTACGCCAAAACGCATTGCCTATGGCGTCGTGGGCCTGCTGGTCTGCCTGACGGGAGCGCTGGGGAATGCGGTGGTAACCGCCAACCTGCAAAATTTGCAGGGGACCTTCGGGGCCTGGTCGACCGAAATCGCCTGGCTGCCCGCGGTTTATGTGATGACCAACATCTCCATCAACCTGCTGCTGGTGAAATTCCGCCAGCAGTACGGTTTGCGCGCCTTTACGGAAGGTTTTCTGGTGCTGTACGTGCTGGTGACCTTTTTCCACCTGTTCGTGAACGACCTCAGCTCGGCGCTGATGGTGCGCGCCGCGCACGGCATGGTGGCCGCCGCGCTTAGCTCGCTGGGGATTTACTATCAGATCCAGGCCTGGCCTGCGAAGCACCGCCTGAAGGCGCTGACCATCGGCATCACCGGTTCATCACTCGCCATCCCGCTGGCGCGCCTGTTTTCAACCGAGCTGCTGCAGCTGGACGAGTGGCGCGGGCTTTATTTCTTCGAGCTGGGACTGGCGCTGATCTCCCTGGCCTGCGTCATCGCCTTAAAACTACCGCCGGGCGACCGGCGCAAGGTCTTTGAGAAGAAGGACTTTATCACCTTCTTTTTACTGGCCCCCGGGATGGCCCTGCTCTGTGCCGTCCTCTCTCTGGGCCGCCTTGACTGGTGGTTCGAAGCGCCGTGGATCGGCTGGTCGCTGGCGCTATCGCTGGTGCTGATTGTCGCAGCCATCGTCTTTGAACATAACCGCAGCAACCCGCTGCTGAACACCCGCTGGCTGTCGAGCGGCAGCATCGTCCGCCTGGGGCTGATTATGCTGCTGATCCGTATCGTGCTGGCCGAGCAAAACACCGGCGTCATCGGCTGGCTGCAGTACGTGGGCTTACAGAACGAGCAGATGACGCATCTGGCGTGGTCCATTTTCGCCGGGATCGTCTGCGGGATTGTCACCAGCTGTCTCACCATCAAGCCGACGAAACTGGCGTGGCCAATCATTACCTCTCTGGCGCTGATGATTGTTGCCTCGCTGCTGGACAGCCAGTCCAACAACCTGACCCGTCCGGATCAGCTGATGGTAAGCCAGTTCCTGCTGGGCTTCGGCAGCGCCTTCTTCCTGGCGCCCGCTATGCTGGCCGCCATTGGCGGGGTGATCGCCGACCCGCGTAACCTGGTCAGCTTCTCGGTGATGTTTGGCATGAGCCAGAACCTCGGCGGCCTGCTGGGCTCCGCGATCCTCGGCACCTTCCAGACCTGGCGCGAGAAATACCACTCCAGCCTGCTGGCGGACCAGCTCACCACGCTCAACCCACTGGTCAACGAGCGAATTCAGCTTTATACCCAAATGTACAAAAGCCTGATTGGCGACAGCGCGCTGCTGGGCACCCAGGCGATAACGCAGCTGCAAACGGTCACCGCGCTGGAGGCGAATATTCTGGCTTATAACGATACTTATCTGCTGACGGCGAGCATCGCTGCCGCCACGCTGGTCTGGATTTTATGGCGCTTGCTGCGCCTGCGCATCACTGCCCGTCTGGCGCTGAAGAACGCCACCGGCAACAAATAATTGAAAGAGTTCTGGAGAGTTTATGAGTCAGCAGGATGCCGCCAAAGAGCAGGCCAACACCCGCAAAAATGTGCGCATTGTTTCCGTTTTCACCGCCGCCGCCATCGGTATTGTCGGCGTGCTGGTGATCCTTTATGCGTGGCAACTGCCGCCATTCACCCGTCACGCGCAGTTTACCGATAACGCCTACGTGCGCGGCCAGACGACGTTTATCAGCCCGCAGGTGAACGGCTATATCACCGAGGTGAAGGTTCAGGACTTTGTGCAGGTGAAAAAAGGCGACCTGCTGCTGCAGATCGATGACCGTATCTATCGTCAGCGGGTGCATCAGGCAGAGGCGCAGCTGGCGATGAAAATTGCCGCCCTGAATAACAACCTGCAGCAGCGTAAAAGCGCCGAAGCAACAATCGCAAAAAATGACGCCGCGCTGAAAAATGCCCGCGCCCAGAGCCTGAAAAGCCAGGCGGATTTAAAACGGGTGAAAGAGCTGACGGCGGACGGCTCGCTTTCCATTCGCGAGCGCGACGCCGCGCTGGCCAGTGCCGCCCAGGGCAGCGCCGACATCGACCAGGCGAAAGCCGCCCTTGAGATGTCGCGTCAGGATCTGCAGACGGTGATTGTCAATCGCGGTGCGCTGGAAGCGGATGTTGAAAACGCCAAAGCAGCGCTGGAGCTGGCGGAGATTGACCTGCAAAACACCCGCATTGTGGCGCCGCGTGACGGCCAGCTCGGCCAGATCGCCGTGCGTCTCGGGGCCTACGTGACCGCCGGAACCCATCTCACCACCCTGGTGCCGCCGCAGCACTGGGTCATCGCCAACATTAAAGAGACCCAGCTCGCGGAGCTGCGCGTCGGCCAGCCGGTGAAGTTCACCGTCGATGCCCTGAACAACAAAGCGTATCAGGGCCGCGTGGAGAGCATCTCCCCGGCGACCGGCGTGGAGTTTAGCGCCATCACGCCGGATAATGCCACCGGGAACTTTGTCAAAATTGCCCAGCGTATTCCGGTGCGTATTGAGGTGCTCGGTAAGCCAGAAGATTCCGCGCTGCTGCGTCCGGGTATGTCGGTGCAGGTGACCATTGATACGCGGGAGGCGAAGCAATGATCCTTCGCCCGATAGCCGCGCTGGTGGCGGCGGTCATGCTGGCCGGATGCCAGTCCGTTGACGTCAAACCGGCGCAGCCGACGCTGCACATCCCCACCCAGTGGCGCACCGTCTCCGGCCCTGCCAGCCCGGCGGAGCAGCTCTGGTGGCGTAATTTCCATGACAACCACCTGAACCGCTATGTGGATCAGGCGCTACAGCACAACAGCGACGTGCTGATCGCCCGCGAACGGATAAACGAGTATCAGGCGCGGGTCTATGCGGCCGACGGCAGCCTGTTTCCCTCCCTCGACGCGGGCGTAACCGGGACGCGCGCCCGTTCACAATCCGCGGCGACCGGGCTGCCGGTTTACGGCACAGTGTACAAAGGGAGCCTGACGGCGAGCTATGACGTGGATATCTGGGGCGTCAACCGCAGCACCTCTCGCGCTGCCGAAGCCTCGCTGGCGGCGCAAAAAGCCGCCGCCGCGGCCGCGGATTTGACCGTCGCCTCGTCTGTGGCATCCGGGTATGTCACCCTGCTCTCGCTTGACGAGCAGCTGCGGGTGACCGAGTCCACGCTGAAATCGCGCGAAGAGGCGTTTAACCTTGCGAAGCGTCAGTTTGAGACGGGCTACAGCTCGCGCCTGGAGCTGATGCAGTCGGATTCCGAACTTCGCTCAACGCGGGCGCAGGTGCCCGTGCTGCAGCACCAGATTGCACAGCAGGAGAATGCCCTCAGCCTGCTGCTGGGAAGCAACCCGGGCGACGTGGCGCGCAGTGAAAGCTTTGCAGCACTGACGCCGCTAACGCTGCCGTCGCAGCTGCCTTCTACGCTGCTGAACCGCCGCCCGGATATCGTCCAGGCCGAACGCCAGCTGGTGGCGGCGGATGCCTCGCTCGCGGCCTCGCGCGCCAGCCTGCTGCCGTCGATCAACCTGACCGCGACAGGATCGGTTCAGGATCGCACCCTTTCCGGCCTGCTGGACAACCCGCTTCAGCTCTGGAGCGTCGGAGGCAGTATTCTCGCCCCGCTGCTGAACCGCCAGGCGCTGAATGCGCAGGTGGATATTTCTCAGTCCCAGCGTAACCAGGCGCTGTACGCCTATGAAAAAACCGTGCGTAACGCATTTGCCGAAGTGAACAACAGCCTTGATGCGATAAGTCGCTATCAGGAACAGCTGACGGAGCTGCTTGCCCAGCAGGATGTGGCCCAGGAGACGCTGCGCATTGCGCAGAATCGCTATCGCAACGGTTATTCCTCCTATCTTGACGTGCTGGACGCGCAGCGCACGCTGTTCTCGGTCCAGACCAGCGTCGTGCAGGTGAAAAATAACCTGCTGCTGGCGCAGATTGATTTGTACAGAGCGCTGGGCGGCGGCTGGGTCAATGTCTGAAGGCGCTTAACGGCCTGGATTTCGTCACGTAGGCCGGGTAAGGCGCAGCCGCCACCCGGCGATTCCCCCTCAGGAGACAATCTATGCAACAACAGTGGTCTGCAGTTGATAATTTCATGATTTCGTCACTTATTCCTGACGATGACGTACTGAATCAGGTGCTGGAAAACAACAAACGCGCCGGGCTGCCTGAACATGATGTCGCGGCTAATCAGGGGCAGCTGCTGGCGCTGTTCGTGCGCATGACGCAGGCAAGACGCATTCTTGAGATCGGGACGCTGGGTGCCTACAGCTCAATCTGGATGGCGCGCGCGCTGCCGCCGGACGGTAAGCTGATTACGCTTGAGGCCGATCCCACGCATGCCCGCGTTGCGCGCGAGAATATTCAGCTTGCGGGGTTAAACGAACGCATTGAATTAATTGAAGGCCCGGCGCTGAGCTCGCTGGAGAATTTCGGCGAGGTTCCGCCGTTCGACCTGATCTTTATTGATGCCGATAAGCCGAACAATCCCGGCTATCTGGAATGGGCGCTGCACTACTCCCGCCCCGGTACGGTGATTATCGGCGATAACGTGGTCCGTGATGGCGAAGTCATTAACGGCCAAAGCGACGACGCGCGCGTGCTGGGCGTGCGGCGTTTTATTGAAATGATGGGCGATAACCCGCGCTTAACCGCCACCGCGCTGCAAACGGTGGGGATTAAGGGATGGGATGGGTTTACGCTGGCGATTGTAGAACGATAACCAGCCGGGTGGCGGCTTTGCCTTACCCGACCTACATTTCGCACTCGTTGGCCCGGTAAGCGCAGCGCCACCGGGCAAGGGTTTAACCTGAAATCTGCTCCATCGCCTGCAAAATACGCTTATCCGAAATCGGATACGGCGTACCGAGCTGCTGGGCAAAGAAGCTGACGCGCAGCTCCTCGATCATCCAGCGGATCGCCTGCACGTCTTCATCGTCGCGGCGCGCTGGCGGCAGCTTGTTCAGCCACTGCTGCCACGCCTGCTGCACGCTCTCCACTTTCAGCATCTGCGCGCGATCGCGGTGCGGGTCGATAGCCATTTTCTCCAGCCGTTTTTCAATCGCCTGCAGATAGCGCAGCGTATCGCCGAGACGGTTGAAGCCGTTGCCGGTGACAAAGCCGCGGTAAACCAGCCCCGCCATCTGCGCCTTCACGTCCGACAGACCCAGCGCCATGGTCATATCCACGCGCCCTTTCAGACGCTTGTTGATATTGAACACGGTGGTGAGGATCTGCTCGACCTGTTTGGCAATCTCCACCACGGTGTCGTTCAGCTCCGCACGCACCTTCTCGTGAAGCTGAGCAAAGCTCTCTTCCGTCCAGACCGGGCCGCCCGCCTCGTGGATCAGTTTGTCCACGCCGCAGGAGATGCAGTCGTCAATCAGATCCAGCACCTTGCCGTACGGGTTAAAGTAGAGCCCCAGCTTGGCCTTGTTCGGCAGCTTCTCGTGCAGATACTTGATCGGCGACGGGATGTTGAGCAGCAGCAGGCGACGCAGCCCGCGCCACATCATCTGCTGCTGTTCCTGCGGGTTATCAAACAGTTTGATCGCCACGCTGTCGCGCTCGTCCACCAGCGCAGGCCAGGCTTTCACCTTATAGTTGCCGCGCTTCTGCTCGTAGCTTTCCGGAAGCTGGCCAAAGCTCCAGATGTGCAGCCCGCTCTGCTCGATGCCGTCGTCCGCCACCGCAGAGAGCGTCTCCTGGACTTTGCCTTTCAGCGCCTCTTTCAGCTCGCTCAGGGAACGCCCTTCCAGCAGTTTTTTGTTTTTATCGTCCACCACGCGGAAGGTGATTTTCAGGTGATCGGGCACCTGATCCCAGTTCCAGTCGTCGCGGTCGATGGTGGTGCCGGTCATGCGGCGGAACTCGCGCTCCAGCGCGTCCAGCAGCGGCAGCTCCAGCGGCGTGACGCGGCCCAAAAACGCTTCCGCATAGTTCGGCGCAGGCACAAAGTTGCGGCGCACCGGTTTCGGCAGGGATTTGATCAGCGCAATCACCAGCTCGCGGCGCAGGCCGGGGATTTGCCACTCGAACCCGCTCTCGTCGACCTGGTTTAACAGCGGCAGCGGAATGTGGACGGTCACGCCATCCGCGTCGGCCCCCGGCTCAAACTGATAGGTCAGCCGCAGCTTGAGGTTGCCCTGATGCCAGAAGTTCGGGTAGTCGAGCTTGCTGACCGACTCCGCGCCCTCTTTAATCAGCATGCTCTTTTCAAAGTTGAGCAGGTCCGGCGTCTCTTTGCTGGCCTTCTTCCACCAGCTGTCGAAATGGCGAGCGGAGATGACGTCGTGGCTGATGCGCTGGTCATAAAACTCGAACAGCGCTTCATCATCCACCAGAATGTCGCGGCGGCGGGACTTGTGCTCAAGTTCCTCCACTTCCGCGCGCAGCTTCAGGTTTTCTCGGAAGAAGGCATGGCGCGTCTGCCAGTCTCCCTCCACCAGCGCGTGACGGATAAACAGCTCGCGGCTGAGCGCCGGATCGATCTGGCTGTAGTTGACCTTGCGCGCGGCGACCACCGGCAGGCCGTAAACGGTCACTTTTTCGGTCGCCATCACCGCACCCTGCGCGCGCTCCCAGTGCGGTTCACTGTACGAGCGCTTAAGCAGATGTTGCGCCACCGGCTCCACCCATTCCGGATCGATACGGGCGGCAATGCGTCCCCACAGGCGGCTGGTTTCCACCAGCTCGGCAACCATGGTCCATTTCGGCGGCTTCTTGAACAGGCCAGAACCCGGGAAGATGGCGAAACGGGCGTTGCGCGCGCCGGTATACTCCTGCTTCTCGGCGTCCTTCATCCCAATGTGGGACAGCAGGCCGGTCAGCAGCGCGATATGAATTTCGCGGTACTCCGCCGGTTCGCTGTTCACCGGAATGCCCAGCTCTTTCACCACCTGGCGAAGCTGGGTATAGATATCCTGCCACTCGCGCACGCGCAGGTAGTTGAGGAAATCCACCCGGCACTGGCGGCGGAACTGGTTCGAAGAGAGCGCCTTCTGCTGCTCGCCGAGGTAGTTCCACAGGTTCACGAAGGCGAGGAAATCGGACTCTTTGTCGTGGAAGCGACGGTGCTTTTCGTCCGAGGCCTGCTGTTTGTCCATCGGACGCTCGCGCGGATCCTGAATGGAGAGCGCCGAGGTAATGATCATCGCCTCGCGCACGCAGCCGTGCTTTTGCGCTTCCAGCACCATACGCGCCAGGCGCGGGTCGACCGGGAGCTGGCTGAGCTGGCGGCCCAGCGGCGTCAGCTTATAAACCGTCGCCTGCTCGTCGGTGGTAATCGCCCCGAGCTCTTCCAGCAGACGCACGCCGTCCTGAATGTTGCGTTTATCCGGCGCTTCGACGAACGGAAACGCCGCGATGTCGCCCAGCCCCAGGGCGGTCATCTGCAGGATAACGGACGCCAGGTTGGTGCGCAGAATTTCCGGGTCGGTAAACTCCGGGCGCGACAGGAAATCGTCTTCGGAATAGAGACGAATGCAGATCCCTTCCGACACGCGGCCGCAGCGGCCCTTACGCTGGTTAGCAGACGCCTGCGAAACGGGCTCAATCGGCAGCCGCTGGACCTTGGTGCGGTAGCTGTAGCGGCTGATGCGCGCCGTGCCCGGGTCGATCACGTATTTAATGCCCGGCACGGTGAGCGAGGTTTCCGCCACGTTGGTCGCCAGGACGATGCGGCGTCCGCTGTGCGGCTGGAAGACGCGGTTCTGTTCGCTGTTGGACAGGCGGGCATACAGCGGCAGGATCTCCGTGTGGCGCAGGTCGCGCTTGCTGAGCGCATCGGCGGTATCGCGGATTTCGCGTTCGCCGCTCATGAAGATCAGGATATCCCCCGCGCTTTCGTTACCCAGCTCGTCAACGGCATCAAAAATGGCCTGCAGCTGGTCGCGCTCGGTATCATCCGCCTCTTCCACAATCGGGCGATAGCGCACTTCCACGGGATACGTGCGTCCCGACACTTCAATAATCGGCGCATTGTTGAAGTGCTTCGAGAAGCGTTCCGGGTCGATGGTCGCGGAGGTGATGATCACTTTCAGATCCGGGCGACGCGGCAGCAGCTCTTTCAGGTAGCCGAGCAGGAAGTCGATGTTCAGGCTGCGCTCGTGCGCTTCGTCAATGATGATGGTGTCGTACTGCATCAGCAGGCGATCCTGCTGGATTTCCGCCAGCAGAATACCGTCGGTCATCAGCTTGACCATGGTGTTATCACTCACGTGGTCGCTGAATCGCACCTTATAACCAATGCAGCCACCCGGCTCCGTTTGCAGCTCTTCGGCAATACGGTTGGCGACGGTGCGCGCCGCCAGACGACGCGGCTGGGTGTGGCCAATCAGGCCTTTGATCCCGCGGCCCAGCTCCATACAGATTTTCGGCAGCTGGGTGGTTTTCCCCGAACCGGTTTCACCCGCGACAATCACCACCTGGTGGTCGCGTACGGCCTCAAGAATGTCCTGTTTCTTCTGGCTGACGGGCAGGTTTTCCGGGTAGGTAATCGCCGGGCGCGCAGCTTCGCGCAGCACAACCTTCCCTGCCGCCTGTTCAATCTCTTTCGCCATCTCCTGGTAAATGGCCTGTTGAGCATCAGGATTTTTAACCTTCTTGACGCCGTGCAGACGGCGGGCGAAGCGCTGTTTATCACGCAGCGTCAGAGAATCGAGCTGTTGCAGGAGCATCGGGAAGGTGAATTTTTGTTGTTCTGTCATAGCGTTAAAGGGCAGTACACGCCCTGATAAACTCTCTTTTTAATGATTGCTATAGAGTACCACACTGACGCCTTTCGTGCCTTATTCAAAAAATTCGAACATAGGCTTCGATATATTGCGCTATCTCTGTGGCAGGATTGTGAATAGAGTGTCAACAAGCAACGGGGCAACCCCCTTCAATCAAATGCAACAACAGGAATCACCCATGAGCAAAGTATTAGTTTTGAAATCCAGCATTCTGGCAGGGTACTCTCAGTCTGGTCAGCTGTCTGATTACTTCGTTGAACAGTGGCGTGAACAGCATTCTGCTGACGAAATCACCGTGCGTGACCTGGCTGCAAACCCCATTCCTGTGCTTGATGGCGAGCTGGTTGGCGCGCTGCGCCCAAGCGATGCACCGCTGAGCCCGCGTCAGCAGGAAGCGCTGGCCCTGTCCGACGAGCTGATTGCTGAGCTGCAGGCGCATGACGTTATCGTCATCAACGCCCCAATGTACAACTTCAACATCCCAACCCAGCTGAAGAACTACTTCGACCTGGTGGCGCGTGCTGGCGTAACCTTCCGTTACACCGAGAACGGCCCTGAAGGTCTGGTAAAAGGCAAGCGTGCGATCGTACTGACCAGCCGCGGCGGTATCCATAAAGATACCCCAACCGACCTGGTTGCGCCGTACCTGAGCCTGTTCCTGGGCTTCATCGGCATCACTGACGTGAACTTCGTGTTCGCGGAAGGCATCGCTTACGGTCCGGAAGTGGCGACCAAAGCGCAGACCGACGCAAAAGCCGCCATCGACAGCCTGGTAGCCGCGTAAGACTTCACCCTCTCACCGCCCGGTGGGAGGGTTTTTCTTTTCTCCCGCATTTCGCTATCATCCGCTCCCACTCTCCAGCCGGGCGGCCTGATGTCTGCGATCATTGATTCTTTTATTGCCCCACCGTGTCACGATGACATTCAGATCCTCTGGCAGGATGAACATCTGCTGCTGATCGACAAGCCTTCCGGCCTGCTCAGCCTCTCGGGCAAAAATCCGCAAAACCTTGATTCCGTCCACTATCGTCTGGTTCAGACGTTCCCGGGCTGCACGCTGGTGCACCGTCTGGATTTTGGCACGTCCGGGCTGATGGTGGTTGCGCGCAATAAGGCCATTAACGCGGCACTGTGCCAGCAGTTTAGCCAGCGCAGCGTGGAGAAAGTCTACAGCGCCCTGCTTTGCGGCCACGTGGAAAATGATGAAGGGGTTATTGATGCGCCGATTGCCAAAGACCCGGCGCTGTTTCCGCTGATGTCGATCTGCGCCATCACCGGTAAACCCGCCCGCTCCCGCTACCAGGTTGTGGAACGGTTTTATCAGGGGGCGGGATTACCGTTAACGCGAGTGAAACTGATCCCGGAGACCGGGCGAACCCATCAGCTGCGTATTCACTGCCAGCAGCTGGGACACCCGATTCTGGGCTGCGATCTGTATGGCGGTCTTGACGTGCCGGGTGCTGAGGAAGCGCCCCGGCTGATGCTGCATGCCTGCGAGCTGAATTTTATTCATCCCGCGAGCGGCGAGCCGGTTAACGCCCGCCACGCCGCCCCGTTCTGAATGTGGTTTACCACATCAAATCGTCAGGGATTTTGAAGTCCGCGTACGGATCGTCTTCGTCCTGCTCTTCCTGGCTGAGCGCGCTGTTTAACACGATGCTGTCGGCATCGCGCTGGGCAATTTTATCGGCCACTACCGCCGGGATAATCGCGTATTCGCAGTCGCCGCTGGCGTTGATGACCAAGCGGGCAATCGCCAGACGGCCGTTGATCAGCTGAGCCTGGGTTTGCTTGTCCACCTCAATTTTCTTGATCACATTACCGTCGGTGAAGTTAAAGGTAATGTTGCCCCTTGAGACGGTGATGCGGTTCATCTCGATCAGCTGCTTCACCTGCGCCTTAAACTCTTTCGCCAGCACGGCCTGCTTCTGCTGCTCGCTCAGCAGCTTGTCACGCTCGATCTGCGCCTTCTTGTTCTCTTCTACCGCTTCCCGAGCCTCACGCGCCTGAACGCGTGATTTCTTTGCCGTGCGCTGCACTTTCGCCGCTTTCTTGCTGCTGACGAGGCCCGCTTTCAGCATCTGCTCTTGTAAGGTGAGTTTTGTCATGATTATTTCTAAACCGGTTGGAAATTTTGGGGATTATAGCGGGAATTGCGGAGCGTGTGCCAGAGAAGCAGGCATGGCGTTTTGTTAGCTGAGTCTGGTTCATTATTCATTCAGCATTTACTAAGGTTAACGAGAAAGCGTGATTAAAAATTGTCAGGTCATTTTCTTAAAAAAAATGAGCCGTTCATAAATATGATGTGGGTTGAATATCTATGGTCACGTCAGGCGTAGGCTGGCTTTCTCTTAATAAAAGGATGCGGAGAAAAGATGGCCTTAAAAGGAACGATGCTGCTAAATGGTGCTGACTATGCGCCTTTTAACCTGTACGGCGTTGGCGTGTTTATGGCGCATTCCGGGCAGGGAATTTACAGAAACAACGGATTTTGTGGTGCAGTTAAAGGGTCGGGTCCAATTCCCCCAGGTAAATACTGGATTGTTGACAGAGGGACTGGAGGTTTCTTTTCAGGTTTAAAAGCGAAGGTTCAGGATCGGTGGAATAAGGTCAGGTCCGGTGCAGAATTTGGCCGCGATGAGTGGTTTGCTTTGTACAAGGATGACTGGGGAATCGATGATGGTACCTGGATTGATAACGTCTATCGGGGTTTGTTTCGGCTGCATCCGGGTACGGTATCTGAAGGATGTATCACGATTGCCCATAATTCTGATTACGCACTGATCCGGAATGCTCTCATGAGTACAGAGCTTATTCAGGTTCCCTGTATGCGGTCACTGATGGCACGCGGTTGGGTTGAGGTGAGTGAAAGTGGATATACCAACGAGTGCCCTTAAATGGGGCATCAGGCTGTTCAAAACGGTCTGGTTTCTTTGCATCAGCATTTTAGTAGGCCGCACATTGGGACCCGCTGAACGCTATCTTGATCATGACGTGGTCTCATCTCTATGTGATTTTATTTATGGTGATGTGAATGCTGAAACACTATACGACACATATACCAATATCGATATTTTAATCGTACTGACCCTCGCTACGGTTATTTACCGCTTAACAACGCTACTACTCAATAAAATAAGGAAATAAAGAATGCCTATTCCTCCCTATATGTGGCTAAAAGACGACGGTGGAGCACATATTAAAGGTTCTGTAGATGTTCAGGATCGTGAAGGTAGCATTGAGATCATAGGACTGAGTCATGGCCTTAACCTCCCGGTAGACAGCGCTAACGGCAAGATCACCGGCACGCGTCAACACTCATCTATGCGGATTGAAAAGGAAGTTGATAGCGCCACGCCCTACCTTTACAAAGCAGCATCTACCGGTCAGGCACTCAAAAGCGCTGAAATTAAGTTCTATCATATTAATGATGCCGGACAGGAAGTCTGTTATTACACCGTACTAATGGAGAACGTAAAGGTTACGGGTGTTAACTGCAGCGTGCCGAACGTGAAAATCGCTGCCAACGATAAAATGAACCATGTTGAAAGCGTAAGTCTGCAGTACGAAAAAATTACCTGGCGCATCGTCGACGGGAACATAATGCACAGTGACGCCTGGAACGAACGCCCTACAGCATAACGCTAAGGGGCGCGATGCCCCTTACTCTCTCACTTTCCTCTCCAGGCTGTGCGCAATCCTGTTCATGAACTTCCCTCATGTTGCATTGAAATTAAGTCACTTCCCCTGCGCCACGGGCTCAGGCATAAATTATGCATTGGTAACTTCTTAGCAACATGAACTTAGGATGCATAACCACAATGAGCAAAGCTTTCACATATACCCTTAAGCGCAGTTGCTTCGATGAGAATTACAACCCGTCAGAAAATACGCGTACGACCACCAACTTCGCCAACCTGGCGCGCGGAGAAAAGCGTCAGGAAAACCTGCGCAATACGCTGGTGATGATCAACAACCGCTTTAACGCCTTAGCGCGCTGGGATAACCCAAACGCCGATCGCTATGCGGTTGAACTTGAAATCATCTCTGTCGATTTGAATATTGGCGCGGAAAAGCCGTTCCCGGCCATTGAGATTCTGCAAACCACCATTGTCGACAAGAAAAACAACCAGCGTATCCCTGGGATCGTCGGGAATAACTTCTCGTCTTACGTGCGGGATTATGATTTCAGCGTGCTGCTGCTGGAGCACAACAAGAACCAGCAGCACTTCAGCATTCCGGAAAAATTTGGCGAACTGCACGGCAATATCTTCCGCCATTTTGTGAGTTCACCGGAATACAAAGAGAACTTCACAAAAGGACCGGTGATTTGCCTGAGCGTCTCCAGCAAAGATACCTATCGCCGCACCGGTAACCAGCACCCCGTGCTGGGCGTTGAGTACCAGCCGGATGGCGAATCGCTTACGGAGCAGTACTTCGCGAAGATGGGCCTGAGCGTGCGCTACTTCATGCCGGAACACAGCGTGGCGCCGTTCGCGTTCTTCTTTACCGGGGATTTGCTGAGTGATTACACCGACCTCGAACTGATCGCCACCATCAGCACGATGGAGACGTTCCAGAAGATCTATCGCCCGGAAATTTATAACGCCAACTCGGCGGCGGGGCTGTGCTACCGACCGGATCTGAACCAGCAGGATCACTCCTTAACCAAAATTGTGTATGACCGGGAAGAGCGAAGCCGCCTGGCGATTGAACAGGGTCGGTTTACCGAAGAGTACTTTATTAAGCCTTACAAACACATTCTTGAGCAGTGGTCTGATAACTACACGCTTTAATACATTAAAAAAGGTCTTTTATTATGAAAACATTGCTCCCGACTTCAACGGCTGGCAGCCTGCCAAAGCCGACCTGGCTTGCGCAACCTGAGACGCTCTGGTCACCGTGGAAGTTACAGGGTCAGGAACTGCTGGCAGGCAAGCAGGATGCGCTGCGCCTGTCTCTGGATGAGCAGATCCGCGCGGGAATCGATATCGTCAGCGACGGGGAACAGACCCGCCAGCACTTCGTCACCACCTTTATTGAACACCTGAGCGGCGTCGATTTTGAGAACCGCCAGACGGTGCGCATTCGTAACCGCTATGACGCCAGCGTGCCGACCGTGGTTTCCGCGGTTGCGCGCCAGAAACCGGTCTTCGTCGACGATGCAAAGTACCTGCGCCAGCTCACGGACAAGCCGATCAAATGGGCCCTGCCGGGGCCGATGACTATGATCGACACCCTGTATGACGCGCACTATAAAAGCCGCGAAAAGCTGGCCTGGGAATTTGCCAAAATCCTTAACCAGGAAGCGCGAGAGTTAGAGGCCGCAGGCGTGGACATTATCCAGTTCGATGAACCGGCGTTTAACGTCTTTTTTGATGAGGTCAATGACTGGGGCATCGCCGCGTTGGAGCGCGCCATTGAAGGGCTGAAGTGCGAAACCGCGGTCCACATCTGCTACGGCTACGGCATCAAGGCCAATACCGACTGGAAAAAGACGCTCGGCTCGGAGTGGCGCCAGTACGAAGAGGCCTTCCCTAAGCTGCAGACCTCTAACATCGACATCATCTCCCTGGAGTGCCACAACTCCCGCGTGCCGATGGATCTGCTGGAGCTGATCCGCGGTAAAAAAGTGATGGTTGGGGCGATCGACGTGGCAACCAACACGGTTGAAACGCCGGAGGAAGTGGCCGATACGCTGCGAAAAGCGCTGCAGTTTGTCGACGCCGACAAGCTGTACCCGTCAACCAACTGCGGCATGGCGCCCCTCTCCCGTCAGGTTGCCAACGGCAAGCTTAGAGCACTCAGCGCTGGCGCAGAAATTATCCGCCAGGAGCTTGGCGCGTAATCCCCTTACGCTGCCAGTACAGCGGCGTACCAAATCGCTCGACGTAATAATCAATCACCGCCCTGACGTTCAGGGGCGGATGTCGGGCATCAGGGTAGATCGCCGCGATAGCCTGTTGTTCCGTAGTGATGGCGCACTCCAGCGCGGGCAGGAGCGGAATCAGCTCACCGCGCTGGAGCGGCTCGCTCACCAGCCAGTCCGGAAACAACACAATCCCCATCCCTCCCCGCGCCGCAGCCAGCAACGCTTCCGCATTATTCGAGGTCATCAATGGCGTCACGGGATAGTGTGTCCACGCCTCGCCCGCCCTGCGCAACAGCCAGCGGTTAGGCCCTGACGATCCGCGATACACCAGGCAATGATGGCGGTTCAGATCGTCCGGCACTTCTGGCGCACCGTGTTTACGCACGTAGTCTGGCGACGCGGCCAGATGGTACACCTGCTGCCCAAACACCCGCGCGCGAAACGACGAGTCCGTCAGCACGCCAATGCGGAAGATAAGATCTGCCGCATCACGGTGGGGGTCAATGAAATCATCGGTCAGCGTCAGCTCTACGCTCAGGCGAGGATAGCGTGCCGACAGGCCGGGAAGTCCTGGGGCTATGTGCTTCTGGCCGAAAAACACCGGTCCGTTAATGCGGATCGCACCGGACGGCTCCACCGCACGCGCGTCCAGCTCCCGGCGCGCCTCTTCAAGATTCTCCGCCATCGACCGGGCGTAGCGAATAAACAGATGACCGCTTTCCGTGGGAATGACGGCCCGCGTATTGCGATAGAAAAGCTGCTGCCCGAGCGCATCCTCGAGCTGGTGGATCACGCGCGATATCTGCGAGGCCGATATCCCCTGCCGCCGCGCCACGACGGAGAAGTTCTGCGCTTCATACACGTCGATAAAGATCAGCAGCGCGCGGATGTTGATGTTGCTGGCGTCAACCATTAATGCATATCCTGCAAAGGTGTTTACACCATTATGGCATTTTTCTCATTGCACAACCCACGTAATCTTCTTCGCCTGAAAACGGAGGAAGAAGAATGCAGTTGGTTTTGATTTTACTGGTGATTGCTGGCGGGATGGGCCTCTCCGTCGAGGCGGGCCTGCTGGGCCCCCTGGGGGGAAAAGTCGGGGATTTATGGGCGACGTTCAGCATTTTTGGCGTCGGCGCCGCGCTGACGTTTCTGCTGATGCTGTTTTTCAGCCCGCGGAACAGCCCGTCGTTTTTCGCACAGCCCGGCTGGCAGCTCCTCGGCGGGGTGCTGGGTCCGATCTACGTCGTCATACTGACGCTCGCCACGCCGACTATCGGCATCGCGCTGACGATGATTGGCATTCTGGCAGGTCAGGTTTTTAAAAGCCTGATCATTGACCACTTTGGCCTGCTGGGTACGCCGCACAGGAAGATAAACGCAAGACGCATCGTGGCGCTGGTTTTTATTATTGCCGCACTGGTACTGGTCGCAAAGGGGTAAACACATGACACTGATGATGATAATTCTGGCCATCTGCGGCGGCGCGACGCTGAGCATACAGGCCGCAATTAATGGGCAGCTCGGCAGCAGCGTGGGCGTTTTCAAGAGCGCGTTTCTAACGTTTTCCGTCGGCGCGCTGGTGACCGCCCTGCTCATTTTCTTCTTTGAGCCTAAGCAGGCGGTCACGCTGCTGGACGTGCCGAAATGGCAGCTCCTCGGGGCGATGTTTGGCGTGCCCTATATCGTGATAATGGTGCTCGCCGTACAGCGGATCGGCACCGCCGTCGCCACGGTGGCGGTGATATTCGGCCAGCTCGCCATGAGTATGCTGATTGATAACTTTGGCTGGCTGGGCAATCCCGCCATTTCGTTTTCACCGAGCCGTCTGAGCGCGGTGGTATGCCTGGGGATTGCCCTGTACTTCATCTACTCCAGCAGCAAAACCGGCAGCGTCCGCGACTAAGCTGAGGTCTTACGGGTAAAGAACAGCGTTACCGTGGCGACGGTGACGCCCAGTTTCTTCATCTCGGTTTTATTAAACAGATGGTTCTCATCCTGCAGGTACATCCAGTCGTCAAAGTTCAGTAGCCAGGTGCTGCCGTTGGCCTTCACGTTCATGCTGTAATGCCAGTTGAACGCGTTGCCGGCGGCCTGCCCCGTTGCTACCCCTTCAATATCCCCCGCCGTGCCTTCGTAGCGATCGCTCCCCACGCGGCGGATATGCCAGACCCGCTGCTGCTTCTCGCCGTCGTCGTAAACGAAGTGCTCGTTCAGCGTCAGCGTATCGCCGATAACGTCCCCGGCAATCTCAACGTGAAAGCGGCGGATCTGCTTGCCGCTGCGATCCTGCACCATCCCCCACGCTTCGGTTTTGCCCTGGAAGTAATGGAAGATATCCAGCCGCGGCGACTGCTGGCGATACTCGGTCACCTCCGTGCTACAGCCTGCCAGCAGCATCGTCAATGCCAGCGCCATCATCAGGATACGTTTCATTTTTGGCCTCCGATTAACTGCTGACGCAGCTCAGGGTATTGCGTACGAGGGTCGAGCCAGATGGCCAGGAAGCGGGTGCTGAACGCTTCTGACTGACGCGGTCCGAGTGGAATAAAGGCTTTTTGCGCCGCTGACGCGCGATACCAGAACTGCCCCTGCCCGTCGTCGAGCACAAACGCCAGCTGTGCGCCCGGCCGGACATCCGGCCACAGAGAGCGCAGCATCTGTAACCAGGCTTCGCTTCGGGGTTCCCGTTGCAGGATCCCCTGCGCCTGCCACTGGTCGCGGGTCGCCTCGACAAGCTCATCGCGATCGATATCGCGCGCATAGGTAATAATCAGCGCCTGATCCTGGTTCTCCCGACCGTAACGCCCGTCCGGCGTACGCAGCTGGGAGGTATAGACGGTGAATGGCCCCCAGGTGAGCGTGGCGTCCCCCACCTTCCGCCACCCCAGCCAGTCGGTGGCCTGGGCAACAGGAACAACCAGCGTCAGACAAAGCAACAAAACCGCAGCTCTCATTTTTGTCTCCCCATCAGCAGGTGGAAAAACAGCATCAACACCAGCCAGCCCGGCGCCATCCAGCTGACGACGATAAAGGTCGGCTCCAGAAACGTGATGGCACCCAGCCGCTCGCCAATCAGGTACGCCACCGGCCCTCCCACGGCGGCCAGCAGGGTGAGCAGCCAGCCGGGCAACGTGGTGGTGCGCGTAAGCTGCGTCCAGACGGTGGCGAACATCAGCCATAATGCCACCATCCATAGCGGCATCAGGGCATCACCCGTGAAGGCGATCAGCCCCGTCAGCGCCCAGAGCGTATCCAGCAAACTGCCCGCCGCGGCCAGCCCAATGGCGTAAAAACGATATACAGACGGCAAGAGCAGGCACGCCAGGATCGCCAGCCCGAGCCAGATAATCAGGCCCTGTTCGCGAAAGAGCATCACCAGCGCCCAGTAGAGATCGAACGCGACGGCCAGCAGGAAGACCTGAAGATATCGTCTCATACGCGCTCTGCGGTCAGCTGCACCACGCTAATGGTGCGGGCGTTAAACCCGGCTTCACAGTAGCCAAAGTAATAAAGCCACATGCGGCGGAACCGCTCATCAAAGCCGAGCTTTTCAATCTCCTGCCAGGCGTGGACAAAGCGCTGCCGCCAGTGCGCCAGCGTGCGGGCGTAGTCCGGCCCCATGTCGAAGAGATTGCGCACCACGAAATCGGTGTGGCGCGTCATCAGCTCGTTCATGGCGGTGATGCTCGGCAGGAAGCCGCCGGGGAAAATGTAGCGCTGAATAAAATCGACGCTTTTGCTGTAGTCGCGATAGCGCTGGTCCTGAATGGTGATGGCCTGAATCGCCATTCGTCCACCCGGGCGCAGCCGCGCCTGACAGGTCCGGAAGAATGTAGGCAGATAGCGCTGCCCGACGGCTTCAATCATCTCTATTGAGACCAGCTTGTCGTACTGCCCGGTGAGGTCGCGATAGTCGCAGAGCAGCACCTCAACACGATCCTGCAACCCGGCGCGGGCGATCCGCTCGGTTGCCCAGACGTATTGCTCCTGCGACAGCGTGGTGGTAGTCACCCGACAGCCATAATGACGGGCCGCGTATTCCGCCATCGCCCCCCAGCCGGTGCCGATTTCCAGCAGGTGGTCGGCCTCGCTAAGCGCCAGCTGGTCGCACAGGCGCGCCATTTTGGCCTGCTGAGCCGTCGTGAGATCCTGCTCGTCTGCGGTAAAGAGCGCGCTGGAGTAAAGCAGTTCCCTGTCCAGAAAATGGGCATAGAAGGTGTTGCCCAGGTCGTAGTGGGCGGCAATATTTTCACGCGCCTGCGCGCGGGAGTTACGCCGCGTCCAGTGGCGCAAACGCTCCAGCGGTCGGCCAAGCAGCCGGAACCCTTTCTCAAGACGGCCAAGCACCTCGCCGTTGAGGGCCAGGATTTGCAGAAGCGGCGTGAGCTGCGCGGTTTCCCATTCGCCGTCCATCCAGGCTTCAGCGGCGGCAAGGCTCCCGCCCGTTAAGACGCGCCAGTAGACGGCGGGCGTGAGAATCTGCACGTCGGCGTGCAGCGCGGAGGATGTCTCGCCAAAATGGAAGGTCTGCGCCCCTTCACGCAGGGTGAGCGAACCACCGCGGATGCCGCTTAACAGACGAAACAGCAGCCATCGCGCGAGGCGGACGTTGCGCGGGATATCGGGTTCTAACGCAAAGACGGGATCGGTCATGAGCGTTCACTCCTGCTGACGGGATGGTTATACAGCGGCACGCGCTTGAGCCACAGCCTCAGCGCCTGCCAGTAAATGGCGAAAACGGTTTTCAGGGTCATAAGCGGGATGCGCAGCAGCAGCGCGCGCAGTGCCGGACGGGTCAGCGGCTCCCGGCGCAGGGCGAGCGTGGCGTCGAACACCTTCGCTTCCTGATGATTTTCAATGTGCATATGCAGCGTGTTATCCGGATCGTTGAAGCGCCAGTGGTAGATCATGTCCATCGGGTTGAAGGGGGAAACGTGAAACGCTTTTTCCGTGGGCTGGGCATGTTGCCCGTCGACCGCGTAATAATGACGCTCGTTCCACGGCGTGTTGCGAACCTCCGCCAGTACCCAGCGCAGAGTCCCCTTCCCGTCATAGCAGTAGTAAAAGTTGACCGGGTTAAAATGGAACCCGAAATACCGCAACTGCGTCAGAAGCATGACCCGCCCGTCCGGCCGTTCCCCGGTCAGGCTCTCCAGCCTGCTGAGCACGTTCTCTTTGAGCGGCGTGCCGAGCGGATAGTCCGCGTCATGGAACGCGGCGGCGGCAAAGCGATTGCGGCGCACGCCGACGGACGCCAGCAGCGGCAGCTCATCAAGATCCAGCCAGGCCATAAAGACGCTGTAGCGAAATTCATGGGTTTTCGGCTGAAGGCGGCGGTGGCGCAATACGCCGTGATAGAGGCAGCTGTTCATCTCAGTTCCCCTCTCCGGCCGCTATCGCGTTGACCACGTCCAGCGCGCTGCGCACGCCGTCTTCATGAAAACCGTTGTACCAATAGGCTCCGCAGAACCAGCTCCGCTGGTGACCGTTGATCTCGCCGCGCCGCGCCTGCGCCCGCCAGCTTTGCGGGTTAAACAGCGGATGCTCATAAACGAAGCGTTGCAGAACGAAGCGCTCATCCACCGCCGCGTCCGGGTTCAGGGTGACGCAGAACAGCGGGCTGCCCGCAGGCAGCCCCTGCAGAATGTTCATGTTGTAGGTCACACAGGCGCTGGCCTGCTCCTGCGCGCTCAGCCGATAATTCCAGCTCGCCCAGGCGCGCGGCCGCACCGGCAGCCAGCGTGGGTCGCTGTGCAACACCACCTCGTTGCGCTGCCAGCCGATATCGCCCAGCACCTCGCGCTCTGCGGAGGTCGGGTCGTCAAGCATCGCCAGAGCACTGCCGGAGTGGCAGGCAAATATCACCTGGTCGAAGGTATGGCTGCCGTTTTCAAGCTGGAGCGTGACCCCGTCCTCGTGGCGGCTCACCCGCTGAACCGGTGAATTGAGATGCAGCGTCAGCCGATCGCCCAGTTTGTCCAGCATCGCGCGGATATACTCTCGCGAGCCGCCCGGCACCACGTACCACTGCGGGCGATGGGTGATATCCAGCAGACCGTGGTTTTGGAAGAAACGTAAAAAAAGCGGCAGCGGGAAACGCTTCATCTCCTGCAGCGAGGATGACCAGATGGCGGCCCCCATCGGCAGAATATAGTGGCGCGCAAAAAAGGGCGTAAAGCCGTGCTGGTCCAGAAACGTCTGCAGCGTGGCGTTCGGGTCCACTTCCCCGTCCAGCGCCTGTTTTGCCAGACGATTGAAGCGGACGATTTCACCGAGCAGCCGCCAGAATGTCGGATTGACGAGATTTCGGCGCTGGGCAAACAGCGACGTCAGGGTGTGGCCGTTGTATTCCAGACCCGTCTCGGGGTTGTGTACTGAAAAGCTCATCTGGGTTTTTTGCCCGCTGATACCCAGCTCGCTGAGCAGGCCCATAAAGCGCGGATAGGTGCGGTCGTTGTAGACGATAAACCCGGTATCGATCGCGTATGTCCCCTGTGGCGTCGTCACGTCAACCGTTGCGGTATGGCCGCCCGGCGTGGCTCCCGCTTCAAACAGGGTCACCTGATGGTGCCCGGCCAGTCGCCAGGCGCACGTCAGCCCGGCAATGCCGCTGCCGATAATTGCAATGTTCATGAACGCACCATCCTGCGCAGCAGCGTGCGCTGAAGAAAAGCAGGCAGCCCTGAGAGCAGCCGCAAAATGAAGCCAAATCCGGCAGGAAACGCGATGTGCATTTTCCCGGCCGCCAGCCCGATACGGATCGCCTTCACCGCCTCATCGACGGTCACCCGACCCGGCATGGCAAAATCGTTTTTCCGCGTCAGGGGCGTATCGACGAAGCCCGGAGAGACAACCGTGACGGTAATCCCTTTTGGCTCCCAGTCCAGGCGCAGGCTTTCGGCAAACCAGCTCAGCGCCGCTTTGGACGCACCGTAGGCCTCTGCGCGGGGGAAAGGCAGCCAGTGGGCCATCGAGCTCACCAGCACCACGCGGTTGCCTCGAACCAGCTGCGGCTGCAGCGCCTCAAGGCAGTTCACCGGCCCGAGGAAATTGGTGTTCATGACCCGCTCCACCAGCGCTGCATCCACCACGCCACCGTCGAGGTATTCGCAGGTACCGGCGCAGAGAATAATCAAATCGGCGTAGCTGCCGGTCAGCGCCTGTCGGCAGGCCTCCCGGTCCGTCATATCGAACAGGCGAACGGTGAGATTGGGGCAGGTCTGATGCAGCGCTTCCAGACGCGCCGGATCGCGCCCGCAGGCAATCACATGATAGCCGTCAGCGGAGAAGGATTTCGCCAGCCCGGCGCCAATGCCCGAACTTGCACCGGTAATCAGTACCGTCTTCATGATTTGACCCTCCGCTTCACGCCGCGTACCGCCCAGCCCAGCAGAGGAAGATGTTCGTAGATCATCTCTCCCGCATCGTAGTAGTCGCGCTGGTGGGTGATGAGATCGTTTTCCGTCTCCACCACCGAGCACCCCGGCAGATCGAGCGGTTCGCCTCCGGCAATGCGCGGATGCGACCAGTGCATCACCCAGGTGACAACAAACCGGTTCCCGCTGCAGAGCGGCGGGTCGATAGAAAAACGGCAGTTCTCGACGTTGGCCAGCAGATGGGTGAAATAGCGCTGAAGCGCAAAGATACCGTCGTGCTCGCCGAACGGATCGACAAGCGTGGCATTTGAATGGTAAAGCCCGACCAGCGCGGACGGCGGCTGGCTATCCAGTGCGGCGTAGTACTCAACAAACCGACTCACGACAGAGGGCAAAGTGCTCATGGGTCACATCCTGGCTGTAAACAACGTGGCGTAATCACATACTTAAAACTTACACAATTAACGTTATTTGTCCAAGTTTGTGCAAACTTATTTTTTATTACCCATAAATATCAACAACTTGATAACTCAATCATTTGACGGTTTTGTCGACCGGGTAAGGCGTAGTCGCCACGCGGCTTTCACTTTCAGGTTATCCTTAAGGCAAATTCAGCGGTCATCTTCCAGGCTTATCCTTTTTATTCATAAGGATGCCTGACATGAAACGTTTCTTTCTCTCCCTCTTCTCAAGCCCGGAATCCTTACTGCAGGTGATGAGTCAGCAGGAAATTATTGAAGCCGTGGAAGATGGCGACCGCATCATTATCGACCAGGACGGGAACGCCTCGGTGAACTACAAGAGCAACGAGGTGCGGCAGGACTTTCTGCGTCACGTTAACGCGCTGAAGAGGGCCTGATATGGGAACGGCGATATTTATGGTGCTGATGGTCTGCGGGTACTGGTACACCAGCCGCGACCTGTCGACCCGCTTTAAAATCAAGCGTTCCTTTGGCTGGGATGTCTATTTTCTCGTTGCGCTTTACGGCTGTATTTTCGTTCTGCAGGGGGTGATTGCTACGGGGCTGCTCTGGCTGCTGCTGCTCACCCTTTCCGCCGCCAACAACGCCTTCCACTTTGCCTCACCAAAATACACCGACTGGCAAATCGACTTTATGAACTGGAGCTTTTTAGGCATTCAGGCGCCGGTGGTGGTGATGCTGGCGTTTGCCATTCTGTTTTGCCTCTACCGCTCTAACTGGGCAGGCAGCGCCAGGCTGGACGGCGAGAGTCGGAAAAAGCTCTACAAACGGCTTGCGCAGGCGAGCGGAATTGAACAACTGCTCTATCAGTGTATGGAGCAAGGCGAGCTGGCGCAGGTCACGCTCCGCTCGAGGCGGATTTACGTCGGCATGATCCACACCGCGACGCTGGAATATGAAAAAACGGCCAATATCGTGCTGATCCCGATGTTGAGCGGGTACCGGGATGCGAAGACGATGAACCTGCGCATCGAGAATAATTACAGCCGGTGGTACGCCGAGCATGACATTACGCTCGACTCTGAACCCCGCAGCGCCATGTCATTCCGCAAGGTGATTTTACTCAATCAGATTGAGAGCATCTCGCTGTTCGATCCTGCCAGCGCCAGCGCGCTGTCGCTGGCACAGCGGGACGAGAGCCCTGGCCCTAAAGAGACATCCCCATAATTTTGAGTATGCTCTGCTGTGAGGCAGTTTCGAAAAGGACGTTCTTGATGCAGAGCATGCCCTGCTTCTGGTAGAACCGGTACGCTCCCACGTTCTGCTCAAGCACTTCCAGCCAGAGAGAGTCCTTTCCCCTGCTTCGGGCCATGTCGATAATTTTATTGAACATGTCCTGACCATAGTGCTTGCCGGTCTCGGCAGGATCGAGGTAGAGCTTGTTGAGGAGAACGCCCCTCTTGTCCGTTTCCGGAAGCATGGCGTCCCAGGTCACTTTCATAAATCCCACTGGCCGATCGGTTTCTGCCACAAACCAGGAAACATGGCTCTCGGACAGGCTCTGCTCAATGACGGAAGGGGTATACTCGGCGTCCAAAAAATCCTTCATCTCTGCATCTGATACCCACAAATGCTGAAAATGCGCGGGATAGATACGATATCCCAACTCGCTTAATAGCGTTGAATCGGCCCCGGTGGCCTGTCGAATTCGAAGCGTCATGGAAGGTATCCCGCGTAATCACCCGCGTTGGGCATGTTGATAGAGGTCCCAGCGGTTGCCGTACATATCTTCAAACACCACCACCGTACCGTACTCTTCCTCACGCGGTTCTTCGCAGAAATGAACGCCTTTTGCCTTCATGGCATGGTAATCGCGCCAAAAATCATCCGTCTGAAGGAACAGGAAAACTCTGCCGCCGCATTGATTACCGATAAAACCTTCCTGCCTCTCATTAGACGCACGAGCCAGCAAAATGTTGCAGTCGCTTTCCGGATTGGGCGAGACGACCACCCAGCGTTTACCCGGTTGCGGCGTATCCTCTACGAGGGTAAACCCCAGCTTGTCTGTGTAGTACTCAATGGCGCGATCGTAGTCATCAACCACAATAGCCACGCAGCCGAGGCATCGTTTCTGTGTTCTCATTTCCGTTACCTTTACTCTAAATGGTTATGCTCAGCGCTTTTCCACTGAATACGCGCACATAAAAACAGCGATCGCATGCGCGACCCTACGAGCAATTTCTTCATCAGATAAGCTCTTTCTGGCGCCAGGCTTTATCTCAAGGCTTGTCATCTCTTCCGTCGTGACATCAAGGCCTTTCTCAAGAAACAGGCTGCATCAATTGCCATCGGGTAACCCTGCCAGCGCCCTCTTCAACGACGTGATGACCTCATCCGTCTCCATGCCCATCTGCGCATGAATAATGGCACCGTCAATGAGCAGCATGATTTCATTGACGACGCGCTCATCAGCGATCTTTGTCAGCAACGCAATAATCTTCTTTGTTTCGATTTTATGATCGCGGCATATCGCTTTTATTTCGCTTTCAATATCTTCGGATTTGGCTTCGGCGCTGGCATTAATAAACGCACAGCCGTGGAAATCAGGCGAAATAAACCATTCATAAAGGGTAGCCGATAGAGCGTCCGCAGGCGTCTGGCCTTCAACGAGATGTCGACGAAGCGTGGCCTCAAACCAGTTAATCCATATTTCATGTCGATAGTGTAAATAGGCGAGAATAAGCAAGCTCTTACTCGGAAAATGGCGATAAAACGTCACCTTCGTCACTTTCGCCTCTTTAATCAGCGTATCCACCCCCGTCGCTCTGAAGCCTGTGGAATAAAACAGATCGTGGGCCGTCAGTAATATTTTATCCCTGACGCTTATTTTTTTATCGTTGTTTTCGGATTCTGCTTTCATTTATCGATGGCCTCAAAACGGATGTTGACAGCGTTATTTTTCAGGCATAGATTAGCGCAAGTAGACAGATCTGTCTACATAATCACATAACGAGGTAATTGCCATGAACACACGTCCTCCCTTACCGCCCTTCACACGTGAAAGCGCTATTGAAAAAGTCAGGCTGGCAGAAGATGGCTGGAACAGCCGCGATCCGGCGAACGTTGCGCTGGCCTATACGCTGGATACCCAATGGCGCAACCGTGCAGAATTCGCCACCAACAGGGAGGAAGCGCAGGCGTTCCTGGCGCGGAAATGGAAAAAAGAGCTGGATTATCGTCTGATTAAAGAGCTGTGGGCCTTTACGGATAACCGCATCGCGGTCCGCTATGCCTATGAATGGCATGATGATTCGGGAAACTGGTTCCGCTCGTACGGCAACGAAAACTGGGAGTTCGCACCGGACGGCTTGATGAAGCGCCGCTTTGCTTGCGTTAACGATATGCCGATAAAAGAGTCCGAGCGACTGTTCCACTGGCCGTTGGGCAGACGCCCGGACGATCACCCCTCGCTGAGCGATCTGGGGTTATAGGATTTTCGCATCACTCCGGGCCGCCCCGGAGTGATGACTTTACAGCGCGCCCAGCTGTTTCATCAGCGTCAGATTGTCCTCAATATGCCAGTTCGCTGCAATTTTACCGTCACGGATTTCATAGATATCCGTGGCAATAAAATCTATTTTCTGCCCCTTTCCTTTCAGCCTGCCAAATGTCCCGGTGAATGTGCCGTAAAAATGTAAATGTGAGACCACGCGGTCGCCTGAAATAATCATCTGCTCAACGTCGCAGCGCAAATCGGGCACGGCCGTGCGAAACGCCCGCGAGGCTAAAATAGCGCCTTCCGGCCCCTGCTTACGGCCTTCCGGCGGTGTTTTATCAACAAAGTTTGCCGCCAGGGCATCACGCGCCAGAGTTTCATTACCGGTGTTCCAGAACGTGGCATATTCTCTGGCAACGGCTTCATTCGTCTTTAATTGCACCTGGGGCAGGCTCTTGTCCACAATCAGCTGTTTCGGCTGTACTCTTTCCCCCTGCGCGGAAATAGCATTGCCCGACAGACCAGCAAAAATAAGCGCCGCGATAGCGGGACGAAAGCACGTCGTATATTTCATGATGTCTCTCTACAGAGTGTTACGTTACCCGCAGACGATGCCCTGCGGATCACATTAATGAGGGGTCAGTTAATTAACGCCCCGCCCTCAATATCAATGACCGACCCGGTGACAAACGGATTGTCCATGGCGAAAAGATACCCTTGTGCGATGTCCTGCGCCCTTCCCCAGGCTTTGGCTGGCAGGGTTTCCGCCGCGCCTGCGAGCATTTTTTCCCGCGCGGCGGCGTCCATCCCCGCATACGCTTCCGTGTCGGTCAGCCCCGGACTCACGACGTTGACGCGCAGCGGGGAAAGCTCTTTCGCCAGCACCTTTGTCGCGGCCTCAATGGCGGCATTCATCGTGGTTTTTACGATGGCGCCCGCCCCGGTGCGGCGCGCCACAAACCCGCTGGTGAAGGTCAGCGTCCCGCGGGGAGCGATGTTCCCGCTGAGATAGCGGGCGACATTCAGGCTTCCCCAGAATTTTGTATCAAAGGCCTGTCTTGCCGCACGGAGATCCAGTCCGGAAAGCAGCCCGCCCGGCGCCTGTGAGCCCGCCGTGACGACAATATTATTGACCTCGCCCAGCGTTTCACTGAGCGCAACAAGCTCTGCCTCACGGCTGATATCGAGCACGAGAGTGCTAACAGACGCGGCATGAGCGCCCAGTCGTTGCCGTGCCGCGTCCAGTTTCGCGCTATCGCGTCCCGCAAGCATAATCTCCTCGCCGCGCCCGGCAAGCAGGGTGCCCACGGCGAAACCGATGCCGGAAGCGCCGCCGATAATTAAGGTTTTACGGGTCATCATATTTCCTCCTGCTGGGTGTACGTTGAGTAATCGGTATAGCCCTTGGCGGTGCCGCCAAACAGCGTGGCGGGGTCGCGCACCTGGGCCAGCGGCAAGCGGTGCGCCAGCCGGTGAGGCAAATCCGGGTTGGCAATAAACGGTCGTCCGAAGGCAATCAAATCGGCATAGCCCGCCGCCAGAATTTCTTTGGCTTTGGCAAGGTCATAGTTGCCCGCGACGATCAGGGTGCCGCTGAAGGTCTCGCGAAGCGATTGACGGAAATGCGCAGGAATCTGCGGCGCGTCGTCCCAGTCGGCTTCCGCCAGGTGGATAAACGCAATCCCCTTTTGTTCGCACCAGGCCGCAAGCGCGAGTATGGCTTCAGAGACCTGCGGGTCGTTCATCCCGCGCAGGGTAATAAACGGCGAAAGACGGATGCCCGTACGTTCGTGACCAATCGCCCCGGCAATCGCGCTTAACACGTCCTGGGCGAAGCGGATCCGGTTAGCCACCGTACCGCCGTACTCGTCCGTGCGTTTGTTGGAGGTTTGGCGCAGGAACTGGTCGATCAGATAGCCGTTTCCGCCGTGGACCTCCACGCCATCAAACCCGGCCTGAACGGCATTCAAAGCGGCCTGGCGATAGTCCGCGACGATGTTCTGAATGTCCTTGCGTGAGAGCGTTCTCGGCTGCGGGCAGTCAACCATCTGGCCTTCTCCACGCTCATTCACCACCCACACCTGCGCGTCCGGGGCCAGCGCTGACGGGGCGACGGGCTGACCGTCCTGGTGAAAACTGGCGTGCGACATTCGCCCAACGTGCCAGAGCTGAGAAAAAATGACCCCGCCCACCTGATGTACGGCCCCCGTCGTGAGCTGCCATCCTGAAACCTGCTCCGGCGAATGGATGCCGGGCGTCCAGGAGTATCCCTGACCCTGAGGCGAGATTTGCGTGGCTTCGGTGATGATTAACCCCGCGCTGGCCCGCTGCCGGTAATACTCCGCCATTAGCGCAGAGGGAATGTTGCCCGGCTGAAGGGAGCGCGCTCGGGTCATCGGCGCCATGACGATACGATTTTTCAGGTCCAGCGACCCCAGCCTGTAGCGTTCAAAGAGTGAAGCAGGTTTCATGTTTTCATCCCTTATGGTTTGGATGAAATCACTTTACAGTCGGCATCTGATTTTGATAATTACGCTAAAAATAGATGCACTTTTCGGAAAAGATGAATAATGGGTAAACTCGAAGACATGGCCTTACTGGTGGAAGTCGCCGAGGCCGGAAGTCTTTCCGCCGCCGGACGACGCCTGTCGCTTTCTCCTGCCACGATGACCGCCAGGCTGAAGGCAATTGAGGAGCGTTACCAGACGCGCCTGTTTCATCGCTCAACGCGATCCCTCACCCTGACCCGCGCAGGCGAAGAGTTTTATCACGCCGCGCTGCGCGTGCTGGAAGAGGTGCACCACGCCGAGTCGCTGCTGACGCAAAAAGAGGGCGTGCTCAGCGGCAATATTCGCCTTTCCGCGCCCTCGGACTTTGGCAGACAGTATCTCAGCCCTGCCGTCATTGAATTTTCTCGTCACCATCCTGCCGTCAAATTTTACATCTCGCTAAAAGAACACGTTGAGGATCTGGTCGCTAACCGGCTGGATATGAGCGTGCGCTTCGGCAATTTGCCGGACAGCAGCCTTGTCGTCAGAAACATCCGCCCGAACCGTCGGGTGCTGGTTGCCTCCGGGGCGTATCTTAACGACCACGGTATCCCCGCCAGGTTTGCCGATCTAGCCCGGCACCGGTGCCTGGCGCTGGAGTCTCAGGGCGTGGTGATGAACGAATGGCGCTTTGAACATGAGGGAGAGGAAAGCGTTGTTCGCGTCGAGCCCGCCATGGTGTGCGACGACGGGGCATTGCTTCGTCAGTGGGCCCTGGGCGGAGCGGGCATCGCCGGGAAATCGTGGTGGGACGTCAAAGACGACGTTGACGCCGGAAGACTCACGGTGCTGTTTGCCGACAGCTTCACCGGCTTTAGCCGCTACGATCGCAAAGATGTCGGGCTGCAGTTTGTTTACCCGCAGCGCAAGCTGCAGCCGCTTCAGGTTACGGCGTTTAGCCAGTTTTTTCTCGACTGGCTTAAAAAACATTAACGTAAAAAACAGTGATACACTTACTCCACCTGGCCGATTGTCCCGTCTTCACGACGTAAGACAGCACAACAGTAACCAAAGTACAAAATGGTCACTCGTTGCCAACCCTGGCTCGTCACGCTAAGCTTACATAATGACTAAAACTATGAACGCCCCATCAATACGTGGTCCACTTGACCATTCTGTCAGAGAGCAAATCGTCGAAGCGGCCTTTGAGCACTTCGGTCATTACGGCTATGAAAAAACCACCGTCGCCGAGCTGGCGAAATCTATCGGTTTTTCAAAATCCTACATTTATAAGTTCTTCGATTCCAAGCAGGCTATCGGCGAAGTGATCTGCGCTAACCGCCTGGAGCTGATCATGGCGGCCGTGCTTTCCGCCATTGAGGATGCGCCGTCAGCCAGCGAAAAACTCCGCCGTCTTTTTAAGTCGCTCACCGAGGCCGGCAGCGAGCTGTTTTTCCACGATCGCAAGCTCTACGACATCGCCGCCGTCGCGTCACGGGAGAAGTGGCCTTCGACGGAAAGGTATACCGAAAGCCTCCTGAAGCTGATTGAGAGCATCATTATCGAAGGCAGACAGGCTGGAGAGTTCGAAAGGAAGACGCCGCTGGACGAGGTCACCTGTGCCGTTTACATGGTGATGTGCCCTTACATTAACCCCGTTCAGCTGCAGTACAACCTTGAAACTGCCCCAACGGCGGCGGTACTTCTCTCCTCACTGATTTTAAGAAGCCTGGCCCCCTGATTAGTGACCATTGACTTTATTGGTCACTAATCACAGAATGCGGAAACTGTCCTGTTACTTCAAAAGGGTTTCCCATGCTCAGGCTCACTTCAGCCCGCCTTGCCATATGTCTTCTGCCGTTTGCCCTCGCGGCATGCGGCGATATTTCCGCGAGTGACGATCCGCGCACTAAGCCACCGCTTGTCAGATCCGCCTCTGTCGAGATGGCGAACCCTACCGCCCGCGCCTTCACGGGCGTGGTGGTGGCAAGAACGCAAAGCGACCTGGGCTTCAGGGTTCAGGGAAAAATCCTCGAACGCCTGGTGGATACCGGGCAGACCGTCAGACAGGGACAGCCTTTGCTGCGTCTCGATCCTGTTGACCTGAAATTACAGGCCCAGGCGCAGCAGCGCGCAGTGGATGCTGCCCAGGCGCGGGCGAGAAAAGCCACCAGCGATGAGGCGCGTTATCGCGGTCTGGTGGCGTCCGGCGCGGTGTCCGCCGCGGAGTACGATCAGATTAAAGCGGCGGCCGATACGGCCAGGGCGGATCTCAGCGCCGCCCGGGCGCAGGCCAACGTGGCGCAAAACGCCACGGGCTATGCCGTCCTGCTGGCGGATTCAGACGGCGTGGTGATGGAGACGCTTGCCGAACCCGGTCAGGTGGTCAGCGCCGGACAGGTGGCGATCCGCCTTGCCAGAGCGGGACAGCGCGAAGCGCTCGTGCAGCTTCCGGAGACGCTGCGCCCTGCCGTCGGCAGCGAAGCACGGGCCACGCTTTATGGCCGTGAACAACACCCGGTCACCGCCACGTTGCGCCTGCTGTCTGACTCCGCGGATGCCACAACCCGGACGTATGAAGCACGCTACGTGCTGGCAGGCCAGCTGGCGAACGCGCCGCTGGGGGCAACCGTCACGCTCAGCCTTGAAGACCCGAAAGCGGAAGGTCAGGCCATGCAGGTCCCGCTGGCCTCACTCTACGATGCGGGTAAAGGGCCCGGCGTCTGGCGCATTTCCGCCCAGCCGGCAAAGGTCATATGGACGCCGGTTAAGGTGCTGAGCGTGGGTGAAGACGCGGTCCAGATCGCGGGCGGCGTGAAGCCCGGGGAGAAGATCGTTGCGTTAGGCGCCCATCTTCTGCACGAAGGTGAAGTTGTCAGGCTGGCAGAACAGCGCCATGCCGCTCCGGCGGAGAACGCGCCATGAGCGGAAGTCGCTTCAACCTGTCAGCGCTGGCCGTCCGCGAGCGTTCCGTCACGCTGTTTCTGATCGTTCTGGTGACGATTGCCGGTATTTACGCCTTTTTTGGGCTCGGGCGCGCGGAAGATCCGCCCTTCACCGTGAAGCAGATGACGGCGATTGCCGTCTGGCCGGGTGCGACCGCACAGGAGATCCAGGATCAGGTCGCGGAGCCGCTGGAAAAGCGCCTGCAGGAACTCAAATGGTATGACCGTACCGAAACCTATACCCGCCCCGGCATGGCGTATATCACGCTGTCGTTGCAGGACAAGACCCCGCCAGCCGAAGTGCAGGAGGAGTTCTATCAGGCGCGTAAGAAGCTTGGTGATGAATCCCTGCGTCTTCCGGCGGGCGTCATTGGCCCGATGATCAATGATGAATTCTCGGATGTCACCTTTGCCCTCTTTGCCCTGAAAGCAAAAGGCGAACCGCAGCGGCAGCTGGTACGCGATGCCGAAGGCCTGCGCCAGCAGCTTCTGCACGTTCCCGGGGTGAAAAAAGTGAACATTATCGGCGAACAGGCCGAGCGGATTTATATCGCCTTCTCCCATGATCGTCTGGCCACGATGGGCCTCTCACCGCAGGATATTTTCAATGCCCTCAATAGCCAGAATGCCCTGGCCGCGGCGGGGGCCATTGAGACCCGGGGCGCGCAGATTTTTATCCGCCTGGACGGCGCGTTCGATGAACTGCAGAAAATCCGCGATACGCCTTTAGTCGCCCAGGGCAAAACGCTCACGCTGTCGGATGTGGCAACGGTTGAACGAGGCTATGAAGATCCCCCGACGATGCTGATACGCAATCAGCATGAACCCGCCCTGCTGCTGGGCGTTGTCATGCGTGAGGGCTGGAACGGCCTGGCGCTGGGTAAAGCGCTGGATGCGGAGACGGCGAAAATCAACGATAGCCTGCCGCTTGGCATGACCCTGACCAAAGTCACCGACCAGTCCGTGAATATCCGCTCCTCGGTCGATGAGTTTATGATCAAATTCTTCGTCGCCCTGCTTGTGGTCATGGTGGTCTGTTTTGTCAGCATGGGCTGGCGCGTGGGGGTGGTGGTTGCGGCGGCGGTGCCGCTGACCCTGGCGGTCGTTTTCGTGGTGATGGAGGCCGCGGGAATAAACTTTGACCGCGTCACGCTGGGCTCCCTGATCCTCGCCCTCGGCCTGCTGGTTGACGATGCCATTATCGCCATCGAAATGATGGTGGTGAAGATGGAGGAAGGTTACGACAGAATCAAAGCCTCGGCCTACGCCTGGAGCCACACCGCCGCGCCGATGCTGGCCGGTACCCTGGTGACGGCGATTGGCTTTATGCCGAATGGGTTTGCCCAGTCGACCGCCGGGGAATACACCAGCAATATGTTCTGGATTGTCGGCCTCGCCCTGATTGCCTCATGGTTTGTTGCGGTGGTGTTCACGCCGTATCTGGGGGTGAAGATCCTGCCGGCGATCCCCAAAGTGGAAGGCGGCCATGCCGCCATCTATAACACGCCTCGCTATAACCGCTTTCGCCAGCTGCTTGGCCGCGTTATCGCCAGAAAATGGCGCGTGGCCGGCTCCGTGGTCGCCATTTTCATTCTGGCCGTGCTCGGCATGGGGCTGGTAAAAAAACAGTTCTTCCCGACCTCCGATCGCCCGGAAGTGCTGGTTGAAGTGCAGATGCCTTATGGCACCTCGATTGCGCAAACCAGCGCCGCTACCGCAAAAATAGAAGCGTGGCTGGGCAAGCAGCCGGAAGCCAAAATCGTCACGGCCTATATTGGTCAGGGCTCGCCCCGTTTCTATCTGGCAATGGCCCCCGAGCTGCCCGATCCCTCTTTTGCGAAAATCGTGATCCTGACGGACAGCGAGACGTCACGCGAGGCGCTCAAGTTCAGGCTCAGGGAGGCCGTTGCCAGCGGCCTTGCGCCCGAAGCCCGCGTGCGGGTGACGCAGCTGGTGTTTGGCCCCTACTCGCCTTTCCCGGTTGCCTGGCGCGTGTCGGGGCCGGATGTCAAACAGGTGCAGGACATCGCCGAACGGGTGAAAGCCGTGCTTCAGGCAAGCCCGATGATGCGAACCGTTAACACCGACTGGGGCTCGCGCGTTCCGGTGCTCCATTTCACTCTCGATCAGAACCGCCTGCAGGCGACCGGCTTAACCTCCAGCGCCGTTGCCGGGCAGCTTCAGTTCCTGCTCTCCGGCGTGCCTGTCACCTCCGTGCGGGAAGATATTCGATCGGTAGCGGTCGTTGCCCGCGCGGCGGGTGATATCCGCCTTGACCCGGCAAAAATCGAAGGCTTTACCCTGGTCGGCAATGCGGGACAGCGCGTGCCGCTGTCTCAAATTGGCAAGATAGAGGTCGGCATGGAAGACCCGATCCTGCGCCGCCGCGATCGCACCCCCACGATTACCGTACGGGGCGATATCGCCGACAATCTTCAGCCGCCGGACGTGTCGGTCGCCATCATGAAGCAGCTCCAGCCGATCGTTGATTCGCTGCCGGCTGGCTACCGCATTGACATGGCGGGGTCGATTGAGGAGTCGGGTAAAGCCACGCAGGCCATGTTACCGCTGTTCCCGATCATGATTGCCCTGACGCTGCTGATCATCATTTTGCAGGTGCGCTCACTCTCCGCGATGGTCATGGTGTTCTTAACCGCGCCGCTGGGGCTGATTGGCGTCGTGCCGACCCTGCTGATATTTAATCAGCCGTTTGGCATCAACGCGCTGGTCGGCCTGATCGCCCTCTCCGGCATTCTGATGCGCAATACGCTGATCCTGATCGGTCAAATCGATCATAACCAGAAGGACGGCCTCGATCCGTTCCAGGCGGTGGTCGAGGCGACGGTCCAGCGCGCACGCCCGGTTTTATTGACCGCCATGGCGGCCGTGCTGGCGTTCATTCCCCTGACGCATTCGGTGTTCTGGGGCACGCTGGCCTGGACGCTGATCGGCGGAACGCTGGGCGGGACGATCATTACGCTCGTCTTCCTGCCCGCGATGTATGCGATCTGGTTCCGGATCCGCCCGGTTGAACAACGCGTGCAGCCTGCCACGGAAAACGTGTAAACTACCATCAGTAGATAACTGACCCGAGGCAAGCATGGTTGTTAAGCGCTTAAGAAAAGAGGACCGCCGCGTGCAGCTGCTGGAGGTTGCGCGAGGGATCGTGCGTCAGCAAGGCACGGAGGCGTTGACCCTTGGCTATCTGGCAGAACGGGCTAACGTGACCAAGCCCATCCCCTACGACCACTTTGGCGATCGTGAAGGGCTATTGATAGCGCTGTACCAGGACTATAGCGATCGGCAGCTGGCAAAATTCCGCGAGACGCTGGCGGTGGACAGCAAAACGCTGGAGAAGACGATCCGCTTTTTCAGCACGGCCTATATCGACTGTGCGATTGCCGCCGGACCTGAAACCGGGCCAATCGCCGCGGCGCTGTCCGGTTCTCGCGCGCTGCAGACGTTTCGGGAAGCGTGCGTGGCCGAATGTGCCGACTGCCTGCGCACCGCGCTTTCGCCTTTTATCGTCTTAAAAGGCGTTCAGGGAGAAGCGGTACTGACGGCCATCATTGGCGCGGCGGAGGCGCTCAGCACCGCGGCGGGCAACGGCGTGCTCGCCCGAAATGTGGCAGAAGATATGCTCTGCGGCGCCATGACCGGGGTGCTGGAGACCTACGCGAATAGCACAAAATGATCGCCGGGGGCGGATTGACACCTAAGTTACCAATAGTAATATGGGCATCACTTCTCCCCCATCTGGAGGTCGCTATGTCTGCAACACATGCCATTAAAAACGCGCTGATCGTGACGGCACACCCGATCGACAATTCGTTATCCCATACGCTGGCAGCCCGCATTGCCGGGAAATTACGCGAGGAAGGTACGCAGGTTGAGATCGCCGATCTGCATGCTGAAGGGTTTAATCCGTCGATGACCCGCGCCGATCTCGATTTGTATCACGGCGATCCGAGCGCCCTTCCCGACGATATTCTGCGCGAGCAGCAGCGCGTCGAGCGCGCGGATATGCTGGTATTCGTCTTCCCGGTGTACTGGTGGTCGGTTCCCGCGCTGTTGAAAGGCTGGTTCGATCGCGTGTTAACCCTGAACTGGGCGTATAAGGTGGCCGACGACGGCCGGATTGTGGGCAACTTACGGGATGTTCCCGTCCGCCTGATTGCCACTGGCGGTAGCGATCTCACCGGATTTGATAAACACGGCTATTCGACGGCGATTCAGACACAGATAATCGAAGGGGTATTTGGCTTCTGCGGGTTGAAGAACGTTAAGCTCGATATCCTTTACCAGGCAGACACGGCGACGCCCGAGCAGGTTGACGAATTCCTGAGCGAGATCGGCAACCTAAAATAATATCGGCTATCCAGCCAGCAACGACGTGCCTCCTTCGCCATAAGGAGGCACGAGTTCTCGATGTTACTAACCGTCAGAGATCCTGCTGGCAAACCGGAACTCTCTTTTTTATGATTATTCAAAAAATAACGAGAAAAGGCCTATCGTCATCACTACACTCATAATCACCTGAATCAAAATAATAAAAAAAGCGATCCCACCCAATACCGTGATTTTTCGACGCAGAATGAAAGTTATGCCGGAAAGTACAGCACTGAACAGAATGGCTTTAAGTATATAGGAAAGCGGCACCATGGCCGGGTGACCGGTCTGTACTCCAGCAAGCCCAATGAGACCCAGTAGAAAATTACCGCAAATTCCCCATCCCCAGAAAGTCATCGGTAAGCTCATCTGCCCCGCGACTAATCTTTTCAACATACGCACATCCTTTTTGTGATTTTTTATCGAAACACAACGGTTTTTATCCAGTCTCTCGCACTATTGGATTGTGCAATAAGTCGAGCCGACAAATACGCAACTACCAAATATGCTGATATGATTTTGTTCATCTTTACATGCATATTGATGGTATTGAAAAGAACTATCGGCAGCAAATTTTTAAAGTTTAACGGCTCGTCCGAATATGATTTAAAAGATATATCAGCGAAGGTCATAACATGTTTACGTCAGTTCAGCCAACACCCCCCCTCACCACCACCGGACCCTTCGGCGGTGCGAGCGTATCTGTAGTGAACGACTGACAAACAGAACCTCAATCCCCCGCCGACATGGACGGGGAAATGTTTCTCCGTTCACCACCTTCTGAATGGAGAAAGGAAATGGTTTCATCTGACAATGCTCTCTTGATTATCGACATGCAGCAGGGCCTCTTTCGGGGCCCGATTTCCCCTCGCTCCGCCGATGCCGTTCTGACCAATATCCGCTTGTTAATCGCCAACGCCCGAGACGCGCAGGTATCCGTCTTTTTTGCCCGCCATATTGGGCCGGACGACTCCCCCTTCTCAGAAAAGGGGCCGTTAACACAGCTGATACCTGAACTGGACGTGAAGGAGCAGGACGTTGTTTTCACCAAGCGCTATCCCAGCTGTTTTCGGGATACGGTATTGCTGCGTGAACTTAATCAGAGAGGCATCAAACAGCTGGTCATTGCCGGGATGAAAACAGAGTTTTGCGTCGATACGACCTGCCGGGCCGCACCGGAGCTGGGTTTCAGGACGGTATTAATTTCAGATGCGCATACCACAATGGATAATGACTGTTTATCCGCCAGCGACATTATTGCCCATCACAACAACACGCTGGCAGGCCCGTTTGTGACGCTGTCGACTGCTCGTGACTGGCTTTTTAGTACGGTGAGTGGACTCAGGTGAGCGCTTATCTCTTTACCCGGCTCGCCTTTCCGCGCGCCGGGCACATAAGAGAATAATTACAGGGTAAAACCACCGTCACCCACCTGTGCCTGAGCGTACCATTGCATCAGCTTCTCGGTGCCGGGCTCGTTTTCTGCCGGTGACCATGGGGCGGTATCATGCTCGGGCACGGGCTGATACGCCCCGTGTTTAACCTCAAAAATGACGCCGCCTTTATCCAGCGACAGCACGGCATGCCAGGTTCCGGCATCCATCTCCAGGACTTTACACTCTTCGCCTAACACCACGCGCCGGGTCACGTTGCCGCTGTCGTCAAAATTCAGCACCAGAAAGCGGCCGCTCAGCGCCGTCAGCAGTTCAAACGTGTGCGGATGGCGATGGGGCCGGACATAGGTACCGGGTTCCATTGCAATGGCCAGGCGCTGCACCGGGTCGCTCAGGTCAGGGTGTAAATTACGGTGCGCGCGTAAGCGAGGAGAATGTGCGGCCTGCTCGCTTTGCTGCTGCAGGTCACTGAAAGTAATCTGTTTCATATACGCCTTTAGGTATGTGGGCTGTCTGCGGCAACCCGGTTGCCGCAGGACGTTATACCATCCTGAACGGTCGAGGCGCGATGGGATTTGTGAAACAAATCACTGCCGGGCGAGTGGTCAATCCCCCGGCAGGAAGCTCATCAGTAGAACTGACATGAAAACCGCCATTCCCCTTCTGATGACCGGTGAAAGTAACCGATACCGTTATCCGCCCACATCCAGTTTACTTTTTCTTCTGACCCAACCTGAAAAACAAACTCTTCGATTCCCACACCGTGTTGTATCTCAGTCGGAAATCCCCCTACCTTGGTTCCCCTGTATCGATTGAAATCTTCAAAAAAACTATCACTGGCCTGCTCATCATCATTTACGCAAGAGAGATCAATAATATCCCAGGCATCTTCCCATCCAGGAGCATCGTCAATGACACTCAGCCAATGAACTGGAAACGGCCGATACGGCGTGTCCAATTCAGGCAATGGCTGAAGCCCTTCGAGGCTGGCATACTCGCGAATTAACCATCCTTCACCGTGCGGTTCGTCAAAGGGATGTTGTTCCACATTGTGAAACAACACCAGAAGGGCTATGCCCTTCAACTGGTCAGGAATAACAGGAAGCTCGTCGACCCTGATCTGAAGAAGTGGAAACATGGGTTTGCCCTTCCAGGTGGGTAATCCTTCATCTGCACGAGAAACGCCCTTCAGAAACCATGACGTAATGGGATCTTCAGGCGGCCGGAACCCACCGACCTGCGCGACCGATGCGGGTCTTAGCCTGGTCCGGAGTTCTTCTAAAACTGACGCACTCTCTAATCTCATGTTTGCTCGCCTCTGTAGACGCTTGTCGGACAGATATTCTGCTGTTCATTGTAAGTTAATCATCACATCTGGAGAATCTCATTGAAAAATAAAACCTATGTTGAGTAAAACTCACATTGATTCCCACTATTTCTCGTTTTTCAAACCTGATCGCACTGAAATACCATCCCTTCATTCCCGGTCTCTTCCTGACCTGGAACAGAGAGCGAAACTCAAATAATAAATACACCTGCATGCATATGGAGTACGTATGACACTCGATGTTTTATTTCATCTAATGAAAATGATCTCACCTGAAAAAAACATCGCGGGTGAAAATATACATGCGTTAATGACGTTACTTTCGTCAGAAAACGATAGCGGTGAGGTGCTTTCGCCCTTTATTCATCGACTGCATCTTCTGTCTTTCGCCCAAAGCAATCCGCGTAACGCCGAAGAGCTGCTCTCTGCGCATTTACCCAAAGACGACGGGATCCTTCCGGTTCTGGACTTCGCGGACTGGCCCCGGGTGCGTTACGCCGCTTCAGGCGAAGTTCAGACGCCTGAATCTGAGGAGTACTTCCGTGAAATGACATCGGCTACCAATCTATTACGTTCTGCGCTGATCGAAGCTGAACGCGCAAAGGGAACCCCTGCGCTATATATACTGGATAAATTACTCAACCTGAACAGCGCCCTGCCGGAAAGATATAAAAAGATGGCAAATATTCCCTACGCATAAATACGTTCACTGTGCGGAATATCTCCCTGTTAATATTCCGCTATTTATTAAATCCGCTTTTCATTGAAATCAAGACAGACAATATCCAAAGAGGGCACCACTGGCGCATTAAGGTTAAGCCAGGCCAGCAACCGTTCAATACTCTGTCCTCTGAGCGAATTTTTGGGCCAGACAAGGTAGTAACCGTCCCCTGTTGCTATCGCCTCCCTGAAGGGCAGCGCGAGAAGGCCGCTTTTCAGCGCGTCGAGCGTGAGCCGGAGATCCGCCATCGCTACGCCGTGTCCATGCATGGCCGCAAGGCTGCCCTGCTCCAGGGTGTCGAACACGATCCCGCCGCCCATGTCGAGGCCGGGGAATAAGCCCGTCCTTTTCAGCCAGCGCTTCCAGTCCCGTCTGTCCGGTGACGGATGAATAAGATCGCACTCTGGAAGCCGATGCCGGGCAGGCTCCAGCAAAGACGGCGTACAAACCGGAATAAGCCATTCGCTGAACAGCAGCCGGCTCTCCGTTGACTCGCCAAAATAGCCGTTCCCGAGGAGGATCGCACAATCGTAGGGCTCGCGGCTGAAGTCAACGGTGTCGAAGTCCATCCAGACGCTGGCGATTTCGATTTTCGGCTTCGCGTGGTTCTCGCGAAAGGATTTAAGCACATTGAGGAGCCATCGCATCGTCAGGGTGCTGGGGGCTTTGAGGCGCAGAAGGTGGTTTTCACTTTTGAATGCGCGACAGGCCCACTCAATATTCGAGAAACTTTCGCTAAGCTGCCCGGCCAGAATGCGCCCGGCGTCGCTGACCTCCACTCTCGGACCTTGCCGCTTAAACAGCTCGCAGTCAAACCACATCTCAAGCGTCCGGACATGCCTGCTGACCGCCCCCGGCGTGATGTTCAGGACTTCAGCCGCTTTGCTAAAGGAGTTCAGCCGTGCGGCAACTTCGAACGCGCGCAGCGCATACAGTGGCGGTAAAGACATACGTTCCCTTTTTGTCAGGTGTAATCATGCTGTTTTTGTATTATCGGCACTCGGTGACGTTTCATCCCATTCCTCGACCGGAAACGTCAGCAGCAGCACCCTGAGCAGGGACTCAAGCTGCGCGCGTTGCGCCTCAGAGAGGTTTCTCAGCAGCGCATTTTGCGTTTCCGTATGCACGAGCAGCGCCTGTTCGATACGCTCCTGCCCGTGCGGCGTCAGGCTGACGAGCGAGCTGCGCTTGTCGTCGGGATCGGCAATCCGCCTGATAAGGCCTTGCTGTTCGAGATGGTTGAGCCGGTTCGTCATCGCCCCTGAGGTGATCAACAGGGATGTATACAGCTGCGTGGGCGAAAGGCAGTACGGCTCCCCGGCGCGGCGCAGCGTGGCGAGGACGTCAAACTCGCCCTCGCGAAAGCCAAACGGCGCCATGGCCAGCGCGCGTTCTTTTCCCAGGTGCTTCATCAGCCTGAGCATTCGGCCAAAAATTTTCATCGACGAGGCGTCCAGCTCGGGCATGGCGCGGCTCCACTGGCCGACAACGAAGTCTACATGGTCTTTCATCTTCACCCCGTATGGCGTGGGAATTTATCGAGTTGTGCGGTACATCTTACACTAAAACAGATTTTATCTTAACGTTAAGATAAATGCTCGCGGCAATTTGCCCGGGCCATTCACACCCGAAAAGGATGCCATGTTGAAACGCACGTCACCGTTACTCTTCGCTATTATCGCTTTTATCGTCGGGCTGAACCTGCGCCCCATTCTGGCCTCGGTTGGCCCCCTGTTCTCCGTGCTGCAGCGCGAAGCAGGGCTGACCGCGACGCAATTCAGCCTGCTGACCACCCTGCCGGTGGCGATGATGGGACTGGCTGCCCTGTGTGGCCCCTGGCTTTTAGCCAGGATCGGTGCCGTCAGGGGAATTATGCTCGGGCTGTTCATCCTGCTGGTAGCCTGTTCATTACGCGGTTTTAGCACCTCGCTGACGGGTTTGATGGGCACAGCGTTACTGGGCGGGGCCAGCATCGGCACGATCCAGGCGTTAATGCCTGCCCTGATAAAAAAGGCGTATACGCAAACGGCCAGCACGATCATGTCGCTATTCAGCACGGGCATTATGGCCGGTGCGGCAGTCGCCGCCGCCAGCGCCGAGCCGCTGTTTTCATGGCTCACGCTGAAGCCCGCGCTGGCTATGGCAGGCGTGCTTGCGCTGCTGGCGCTGATGCTGTGGTTACCCCTGGTTAAGCAGCCTCAAGGTGAACAAACAGCACATGAATCCGTTACGCTCTCTTCCTCCCGGACTGGACTCCTTCTGCTCTTTTTCGGCGTGGGGACGGGTGCCTACACGCTGGTCTTAGCCTGGCTGCCCCCGCTCTATATTCAGGCAGGATGGTCCGCACGCAGCAGCGGCTATATGCTGGCCTGGCTGACCTTAACCGAGGTGGCCGCCGGGTTTGCCGTCTCCGCGCTGATCGGTAAATTCCCCGACCGCCGTGTTCCGCTGATAACTGTACTGTTACTGCTGCTGGCGGGGTTACTGTGTCTGGTCTTCTCTCCAGGTACCACGCCGGTCTTATCAACCTTGCTGCTTGGCATCGGTATCGGCGCCCTCTTCCCGCTGTCGCTTATCGTCACGTTCGATCATGCGCGAACGCCCGCGCAGGCCGGGAAGTTACTGTCTAAAGTTCAGGGAGGAGGATATATGATCGCCGCGCTCATGCCGCTAGTTGCCGGGATCGTTCGCGACAGTTCGGTCTCGCTGACCAGCGCCTGGCTGGTGATGAGTGCGGGAGTCGTGCTGTTAATCGTTATCGCGTTCACTTTCAAACCCGCCGCGAACGTGCAGGCGCGGTGAATGCGATACCAGAATTGAGAGTCGTATTTCAGACAGCTCTACGCTAAATTCCATCATTTCAGGCTATTAAGGAGTGGATATGTCGCAGACGTTACCGGAAATTGATGTCATGTTCGTCGCCGGGTTCGGGCCCATTTCACAGGATACAGCGTCCAGCACCGCGTTTTATATCCAGACACTCGGTCTGCCGCTGAAGCCGATGGAGGGCAATGCCGATTATCTGCTCACTGAAGAGGGACGCTTACCGGGCGTGAAGCATTTTGCCGTCTGGCCGCTGTCACAGGCGGCAACGTCCTGTTTTGGTAAATCGGAATGGCCAGTGGAGCATCCGATACCGCAGGGATGGATTGAATACGAGGTGCAGGATCTCGATTCCGCTACCCGTGTTCTGAGTGAAAAAGGCTATCGGTTGTTGGTCGCCAACCGCACGGAACCGTGGGGACAAACCGTTACTCGCCTGCTCAGCCCGGAAGGTTTGCTGACCGGACTAACAGTTACGCCGTGGCTGCGTGGATAGAGGATGTTATAAGGTGCTGGCTTATATCACGATAGGGACAAATGACTTTCAGCTCGCCGTGAACTTTTATGACGCTATTTTTAACGTGCTGGGCTATTCACGTCTGCCCGCCTGGACTGATAGCTGGGCAATGTGGGGAAACGAAAATCATCCGGATGACGAATTTAGCTTCTGCATTTGTCCTCCTTTTGACCAGCAACCCGCGACGGCGGGAAACGGGACAATGTTCGCATTCAGAGCCGATAGCGCGGAAATTGTCAGACGCTTCCATGCAGCGGGCCTCCGTGCGGGAGGAAAGGATGAAGGCGTGCCCGGTACACGAACCGCCTACGGCCCCGATTTTTATGTTGCCTATCTGCGCGATCCTGACGGGCATAAACTGGCGTGCGTTTGCCAGCATTATTCTCCTGATGCAGATAAGCTATCAGGCGAAGAAGAGTCACTTCACTAATAAAATTTTGCGGTAAGGACCGGTAGACACCCAGTCCTGCGGAGATCACTTCAACTCCAGCGTGCTTATTACATGGGCAATATCCGCGATGTCGCCAGCTGACAACGGTTGCAGAGGGCGAGGCAGGCAATCCATGTCGGTAAGCCCAAGCACGCCAGCCGCAGCGGCAATAACGCGAATACTTCCGCCATGTTTCCGGAAGAGCGACCACAACGGCTCAAGGCGGGTTGTCAGGGCTGTAACGCGTTGATGATCGTTTGCCGCCGCAGCTTCGGTGATTTGTTTCGCCATCTCAGGGAACAGACCGCCACACACGGAATACCACACTTCACAACCGGCGTTTAATCCCAGCCCCGCATAAGCGTCGCCACTAATACCGATTGTTACGCCAGGACGCAAAAGTTGACGTAACGCATTCACCCGTTCAATCGCTGCAGCGTGGCTATCCGGGACGCCAGGGATCTTGACCGAGCGAACCCCCTCAAGTGAGGAGAGACGACCGTGAAGTTCATCCGTAAAGGTAAAATGCGTAGTGCCCGGATTATCATAGATACACACCGGTACAGACGCGTGCCGGGTAACGGTCTCAAAGAGTGAAAAGACTTCTTCGTCACGGAGTGGCTGGTAGCTGACCGCCGGGAGTAACAGCGCATTCGCACCAGCTGCCTGTGCATCCTCTGCCAGATGCAGAATGGCATCGGTACTGACCGCTCCCACACACACCATAACGGGGATGTTCCCTGCATGCTGTTTAGCCAGCGTTGCTACGCGCTTGCGCTGCTCCCGGGTCAGATAGGCGTAGCTTCCGGTTGACCCCAGGATGCCCATAGAATCAACCCGAGCGTCTGTAAGACGGGAAAGAATATGGCTAAAACCCTTTTCATCCACGCCGCGGGCAGTGACTGGGGTTAATGGAAACGCCGACAAACCGGTAAACATAACTCTTTCTCCTGAAAGGTATTACTGCTGTTGTTCTTCGATGAGAGTAACTTCAAACCACAGACCGGGCATCATTTTTTCCAGGCCGTCGGTCAGCATCTTGCCGGCTTCGTGAAGTCTATCCAGCGGCATCTGCGGGAGACTCTCCAGAATGAACCACATTTGCTGAGCCTCCACGCCTAAGCGGGTTCTGATCCCCTGTCGCCAGTTCCAGCGACGGCAGGTCACGCCGATATCATCACACCAGATAACCTCGCCTTGTGAAGGATACTCAACGGTGGCCTCTCCCTCTTTGACGGTATCAAAAGGCTCTGTTCCTTTTGCCACAGTCAGACGCGGCGCCCCCTGATAGGCAGAGAGATTCTCTCCACCAACCGGAACGGCATAGCGGAGACTAACGGCATTATAAAGATCAACGATAGGATCGAGCGCTGGCATCGTTCCGTCACGTAACACGCGCTTGCGTAACGCATCTGCTGAGCAAGGGGTGCGTTTAGGTTTAGCACCAAACTTTTGAAAAACGTCGGCCCATGCCGCCAGATGAGAGTCCGCCCAATCTGGTTCACCGGCCAGAACGGCTTCACAGGCTTCATGCAGCGCCGTTTCCCCAATGTCGGGATTAAGCACTGGCGCAGCTTTTACGCAAATGCTCAGTGCACGAAAACCGGGAGCAATACGATAAATTTCAGGGGTAATTGACGGAGATACTGTTAGCACGTGATAATCCTGTAATGACCAATTTATTCCATGATAATGACCAATGACCAAAAAAGTCAATTTAATGACCGATGCGAACGCTATCGTCAATACTGTGAATGAAGCCGTATCTCAGCGAATTAAACTCTATCGTAAGCATAAGAAGATATCCCTCGATGAACTCTCCCGTCGGGCAGGCGTCAGCAAGGGAGCGCTGGTTGAGATAGAGGGATGCCGGGCGAATCCCAGCATTGCCCTGTTATGCCGCCTGGCTGCCGCAATGGGGGTTTCGGTGGCTGATTTTGTGGATGTCAGTTCAAAACCGACCGTGCATCTCATTGCTGAAGATGAGATCCCAGAATTGTGGGAAGGTGAAAAAGGCGGGAGAGCAAGATTGCTCGCAGGGTCAGGTGGCCCTGATATGACCGAGCTCTGGATGTGGGAAATGCAGCCGGGGGAAAAGTTTGCGTCCCCCGGCCACACGGAAGGTACGCTTGAACTGTTTTATGTGCAGTCGGGCACGCTCACACTCGGCGTTCAGGAACACGTGTATCGGGTAAATACTGGCTGTTCGGCTACCGCCAGAACGGACGTTCCTCATTTCTATGAAAACCAGGGGGAGAACCCGCTGGTATTTATCATGACAGTACATGAAAAAGCATCCTGAGCATTCCCCGGCATAGAGGACAGCCCTGTGCCTCATCACAAGTAGCCCAAAAGGAGGAGTTCGGTGAATAATCAGCATTTGCGTTTTACCAAAGACAAATTTATTGTCACAACCGATCCCAGCTTTTTTCAGCTAGAAGCCATTCACGATTACCTCTCGCAATCGTCCTGGGCTCCTGGTATTGATGCTGAAACGGTCAGGATATCAATCCAGAACAGCCTTTGTTTCGCGCTCCTGGATGGAACAAGACAAATCGGCTTCGCCCGTCTGGTCACAGACTATGCCACTTTTGGTTATTTGTGTGACGTCTACGTGCTGAACGATTATCAGAAAAGTGGTCTTGGCCGTTGGCTGATTGAATGCTGTCATGCCCATCCATTGTTGTCACGTCTGCGACGGATAATGCTGGTAACCGACAGCGCGCCATGGTTATACCAGAAGCTGGGGTATAACCCATTGAACCGACCAGATTTTGTCTGGCAAATCAATCGACCCGATATTTATCGTAACCCCGGGCAAAAATAAAAGTACTTTGCAGAGAGTAATGATAAATGTGAATCCGCAGGGCCTGTCACTCTGATGCAGAAGAATTTGCTCTTTTAGCCGAACGAATCTTACGACATCCGCTTCTGGCACTGAGCGGATATGCTAACTGAGCTAAAGGTCCGCTGTGAGTGAGAAGCAAACATCTTAAGTAGGTTGTTCTTTTATGCTACTACCTCTATGTAGCCATGTTATATGGCTACATTTATACAGAAGTAAGGATTAGTCTTTTCCCGGACCATAATTAAATTTTGTCCCTTTGCCAATGGCGTAAAACTGTCCGCCAGCAACGTAATGGACAGTACGTAATTCATCTGGTGCATCATCAAAAATCCAGTGCCCATTTTTGAAAACGCGATCATCACTCCATGCTCCGACAATTTCACCCATGAACAAGTTGTGCTGCTTTTCATTTTCTTCATTGGGTATGACCTTACATACTAACCAGCCAGCGCAACCTTCCACTAAAGGCAGATCAAACTCTTTCTGATAAAATAGTGGGATTTTACTATTTTTATCGGGTGTGTCGGAATAACTGTGACCTCCAGCATATAAAACCATTTCCATCTGATTCACTACTGGGATCTGTACAACGTAATATCCGCTTTTTTCTACAAGCCCGCGAGTAAATGCCTGTGGACCTATAAAAGCCATCACTTTGTTATTGCCTACTAATCCCACCCAGGCCGCTGCCATGACATTTTCAATGCCATCATTTTTAGCCGATATCATCGTCGTTGGCCCGACCTGTAATAAACGATAGGCTTTGTTTAACTCTACTGGTTGAATTGACATAATTTACTCTTTTGAGTTCTGATAAAAAGTAAGACAGGCTACTTATTTGATTGTTCGATTATATGGCTGGAATAGTTGCAAATTAATTGCTATTATCAAAATACATTATTGCAGATTTCACAATAATCATGGACAAACTTGACGCTCTAAAATTTTTTATCATAGCCTCTGAGACCTTGAACTTCCGCGAAGCAGCCATCAAGCTGTCGGTTTCACCATCAGTAGTAACCCGAACAGTCGCTGAGCTGGAGAAACAACTTGGTGAACCTTTATTCAAACGCAATACGCGTTCGATCTTTCTCACCAGTTTCGGCGAACTATTTTTACCCCAAGCGAAGCGACTGCTTGAAGATTCTGAAAAACTATTTCAGACAGCGAAAGATGATAATGACATGAAGGGTATTGTTCGTATCACATTACTTCGATTTCCAAATCATGAACAAATCTTGTATGAACTATTGACTGCACTACGTCCCTATCCTGAGTTATTTATCGACTGGCGTTTAGATATGATGAAACTTGATACTATTGAGCATCGTATCGATATAGGTATACGCGTAGGGCGAGAACCTAATCCAAACTTTATCATTAAAAATATCGGACAAGTTGAACATATTTTGGTTGCATCCCCTGAACTTATTGAGCGACTGGGAGCACCTACTGATTTAGAAGATCTTCGACAGCGTTATCCATTTAGTGGTTTAATTAATCCTGAAACGGGAAAATCATTTGAGTTTATGAGTGACGCAGTAAATACTTTTGTCCCTCGTCATATTGAGTTTTATACTACAGATCCATATGCCGAAATTCAGGCTGCATTGGCCGGGAGAACGGTTGTACAGTCCAGCGACTTTATCTGTAGGGAGTACTTAGCAAGCGGCCAACTTGTTCCCCCATTGCCAGAACTGCGACAGGAGAAATGGCAATTTTATTTATATCGGCCTTACCAGCTGATTACTCCCAAAAGGGTGACGGTCGTTTTCTCGTTATTAGAAAAAATATTACGCAAATATTTCGCATCAAAATAACATTCTCCTCGACGTCCGCATCTGGCACAGAGCGGACATCAGAATATCGTCTATCCCCAACAAACGGATGGCTCTGGCGACAAAAACACTCACCTTCCCAGTGCCGCAACAATTGCCCCCTCCATTTTCTCGGGCGTAGTCATCGGTGCAAAGCGCTTGAGGGGTTTACCGTCACGCCCGACAAGGAACTTGGTAAAGTTCCACTTGATCCGCCCACCCAGCACGCCGGGCAATTCGTCTTTCAGATAACGAAAAATCGGATGTGCTGCGGCACCGTTGACCTCGACTTTCTCGAACATGGGAAAGCTGACGCCGTAGTTAATGTAACAGGTCTTTGAGATGTCGTCGGCACCGCCGGGTTCCTGCTTACCGAACTGGTTGCAGGGGAAGCCAAGCACCACCAGCCCTTGATCGGCGTATTTTTTGTACAGTGCTTCAAGCCCCGCATACTGTGGCGTAAAGCCGCACTGGCTGGCCGTATTAACAACCAGAACCACCTTACCCGCATAGTCGGCAATAGAGATAAGTTGCCCATCCAGACGGGTGGCGGTAAGTTGATAAAAGCGAGTCATACTAATATCCCTCAAAGCTGGCCGAAAAGTCATGGTGACCACCCGCAGGGCCGTCACCGTGTAGAAAGTTTACATTCAAGCAGGCTATTTGTGATACATTCCTGGCGCGCCATGACCACCACACTCGCTATCAGGTATGCAGAACATAACAAAAAAATTTCGCTGGCTTCTGCTTACTCTGCCACTCCTCAGCGGTTGTGGCACGCTCTCGCAAATGTCCTCCCCGGAAGGCACTCAGGAACTTCTCACTCATGATTCGCTGGATGGCGACGTTGACAGCGTGGTGCGTCACTACATGGCGCAAAAATCCGTTCCCGGGATGACGGTCGCGGTGATCCATAATCACGGCTCACCGCAGTTTTACACCTGGGGCGTAACCGATGCGGTCAATCGCTATCCGATCAGGACCGACACCCTGTTTGCGCTCGGCTCACTCAGCAAAGGGATCACGGCAGAAGTAGTGGCTTGTCTGGTGAATGAAGGGCAACTGAACTGGAACGATAGCCTGGCGACATTGCTTCCGCCGGGGACGGCGCTTAGCGCGGATGCACAAAAAATCACCCTACTTGAACTGGTCACCCACACCTCCGGCCTTCCGCGTCAGAATATGGATGTTCCGATGCTTGGAAAATTCATCAGCTACTTAAGCACCGGCGATAATTTCTACGGTGAGCTGGATAGCGATAACGTGCTGCTCTACCTCGCCGACTGGCGAGCGCCAAAGAATAAAGTGCCGCAATACTCCAATACCGGCTACGCCCTGATCGGCTACATCCTGAAGCACAAAACCGGCGAAGATATCCAGAGTTTAGCCTCGCGCTATATTTTCCATCCGCTGCAAATGGCTAACAGCAGCTTTACGCCCCGGCAGCTAAAAGGGTACCCCCAGCGTGCGCTTGGCCACGCGGGCGATCAGCCGAAATTTATCCCACGCGGGCAAATCACCCCGGACTGGCATTTTTCCAACAATATGGTGGCGGCAGCGAGCCTATACAGTAACGCCGAAGATCTGGCGACCTACGCCCGCTATCACGTCTCAACGACCCACAATCCCCTGCTGGACAGCGTCTTTGCCGAAGTGAGAAATACCGATATTCAACGTCCCGACGGGGTACAAGGTATTGCCTGGACCACCGACTTTATCGGTCTGGAAAAAATCACCTATCAGGTCGGCTATATCGGCGGCTACTCCAGCTTTATCGGTTATGACAAAGAAAAAGGCAATGCGGTGGTGGTGCTGCAAAATACCTTTAACTGGAGTAATTACATCGGCATTGCGCTATTGATGGATATGGCGAAAAAAGACGGCCTTACCCCTGGTTCGCCGACTTCGGCCTCAAATTCTCGTCAAACGTCAGCCGTTTCCGTTCAGGTTCAACCTCGCGCAGCGGCTCGACCTGGTGCATAGTGAGCTTGCAGCGCTCCACCAGCACCTGGTATTCCCGCGTGCCCTGCTGCTTCCAGGCCAGCTCCTGCTCGCTCAGCTCACGGATCGCCTTGGCCGGGCTGCCGATGATCAAATGGTTGGCAGGCATCTCCGCTTTGGCCTTCACGAACGCCGCCGCGCCGACGATGCTGTTTTCACCAATGACCGCCCCGTCCATCACCACCGCGTTCATGCCCACCAGCGCATTGCGGCGGATCACGCAGCCGTGAAGAATGGCGCTGTGGCCGATGTGTCCGTCCTCTTCCACCACCGTGTCCTGCTCCGGGAAGCCGTGCATCACGCAGTTATCCTGAATGTTCGCCCCGTCTTTCACCACGATACGGCCAAAATCACCGCGCAGGCTGGCATTGGGACCGACATAAACGCCTTTGCCCAGAATCACGTCGCCAATGAGCACCGCCGTTGGGTGAACATAGCTCTCGTCAGGCACGACCGGCGTCAGGCCGTCAATTTGATAAACAGGCATCTTCCCTCCTTATGCGCTTGTAAGACCACCGAAGCGTTGATAGTAGAGCGTGCCGGGCACGGGCAGTTCGCCGACAGAGGTTTCGCCCTTCTCGCTGACAAACGCCAGCGCTCCCGGCGCGACACGCTGATAGATATTTATGCAGAGCAGTCGGGCGCTTTGCCCCGCCCAGTGCGCAGGCAGTAACTCTTCCGGCAGGAGCGGGTCCTTCAGCACCACGCGACGATAAAAATGAATCAGCAGCAGCTGGATCTGGAAGCAGCGTTCCGGCGTCAGCTCCTCTGGCGCGGCCTCTTTCAGCAGCGGCAGCAGCGGCCGGAACGAGTTGATAAACGACTCGTACATCGCGTTTTGCTCGGTTAGCTGCCAGCACTCTTCTACGCGTGAACGCAGCGCGGCGCGTGAGAGCGCCAGCGGCGAGTGGGCTTCAAAGAAAATCACGTTTTCGGCCACGCCGGCATCGTGAAGCAGGGACTGCACGTCCGCCAGATGCTGTGACGGCGAGGCCATCAGGCTCGGTGCCAGCGTGCCAAATCCTTGCCAGATGAGCTGTTTTTTCACATCCGCGAGCGTAGTTTTATCCAGCCCTTCGGAAAGCAGCAGCAGCCATTTGCCGTCCCAGGCGGGCAGTTCCGCGCGGTAGATCTTATTCTCCGCGCGACGCGTCAGGCGCAGCCCCTTATCGCTCAGGCGGTAAAAGCTGCGCCGCCCGATGCGCGAGACGTCCAGCCAGCCCTCTTTGTTGAGGCGAAACAGTGCGGTACGCACGAACCGTTCGCCAAACCCCATGCCTTCCAGTAAGGCTGCCAGGCTGCCGAGCCAAATCTCACCGCCGCGATGGGAAAGCGCGTCACCGTATAACGAGGAGATAAGCGAGGTCCCGCTGACGGGAACGGAGCTGACCGCGTGCTGGATAAAGGCGTCGAGTTTATTCATGTGATTCATTCTGTTGTTATTTTTGTCCTGGATGAATCATAGCATAGGATTCTGGGATAGCCCCTCACCCTAACCCTCTCCCTTTGGAAGAGGGCCGGGGTGACGGAAACTTAACCGTTGGCCGCAACTTTTCGCAGGTCAAACACCCGGCAGGCTTTCCCCTCCGAGCGCGGGATGCTGCCGCAGTTCACGATCGTCACGTCGGTGGAAATCCCCACCATCGATTTAATGCGGTGGCGCAGCTGGTGGCACACCTGGCAACGCTGCTCGTGCGTCAGCATCAGGCTGCTCTCTTTCAACTCCACCTTCACGGAAAGTGAATCAAGATGTCCGCGACGGTTCACCTCCAGCTGGTAGTGCGGAGAAAGGTGTTCGAACTTCACAATCTCCTCCTCCAGCTGCGACGGGAAGACGTTAACGCCGCGAATGATCAGCATATCGTCACTGCGGCCGCTGATGCGGTCCATACGGCGCATGCTGCGCGCGGTGGCCGGGAGCAGACGCGTCAGGTCGCGGGTGCGGTAGCGGATCACCGGCAGCGCCTCTTTGGTCAGCGTGGTGAACAGCAGTTCACCCTGCTGGCCGTCATCCAGCGGCGTGCCGTCGTTCGGGTTAACGATTTCCGGGTAGAAATGATCTTCCCAGATGGTCGGGCCGTCGACGGTTTCGATACACTCCATCGCCACGCCCGGCCCCATCACTTCGGAGAGGCCATAGATGTCCAGGGCCGTAATGCCTAAGCGTTTTTCAATTTCGCGGCGCATGGCCTGCGTCCACGGCTCGGCGCCGAAGACGCCCACGCGCAGGGAACAGCCGCTGGCATCGCCGCCCATCTGGCGTTCCAGCTCCTCAATCAGGTTGAGACAGTAGGATGGCGTCACCATGATCATGTCCGGCTGGAAATCGCGGATCAGCTGCGCCTGTTTCTCCGTCTGGCCGCCGGACATCGGGATCACCGTCGCGCCTAAGCGCTCGGCGCCGTAGTGCGCCCCCAGCCCGCCGGTAAACAGGCCGTAGCCATAGGCCACGTGAATTTTGTCCTTCGCGCTGCCGCCCGCCGCGCGCAGGGAGCGCGCCACCAGGTTGGCCCAGTTGTCGATGTCGCCCTGCGTATAGCCGACAACGGTCGGCTTGCCGGTGGTGCCGGATGACGCGTGGATGCGCACCACCTGCTCCATCGGCACGGCGAAGGTATCGAACGGATAGTTATCCCGCAGATCCTGCTTGGTGGTGCACGGGAACTTACGGATATCCGCCAGCTCGTTGAAATCGTCAGGATGAACGCCCGCGGCATCAAACTTGCGTTTGTACATCGGCACGTTGTTATAGGCGTGATGCAGCGTCCATTTCAGACGCGCGGTCTGCAGCGCCTGTAACTCGTCAAGGGAGGCCGTTTCAATCGGATCAAGCTTTGTTGTATTTGTCATCGCAGGGTACTCACATTGTTTTTATGCTCAAACACGCTCAAGGATCATGGCAATGCCCTGACCCACACCGATGCACATCGTACACAGCGCGTAGCGCCCGCCGCGTCGGTGCAGTTCGTTACTCGCGGCCAGCGCCAGCCTGGCGCCGCTCATGCCCAGCGGGTGGCCCAGCGCAATCGCGCCACCGTTCGGGTTGACGTGCGCGGCATCATCCGGCAGGCCCAGCTGACGCAGCACGCCCAGCGCCTGCGCGGCGAAAGCTTCGTTAAGCTCAATGACGTCCATATCGTGAATACTGAGTCCGGCGCGCTCCAGCACCCTGCGGGTGGCAGGTACCGGGCCGAGCCCCATCAGACGGGGCTCCACGCCTGCCGTCGCCATCGCCACGATCCGCGTGCGCGGGACTAACCCCTGCGCCAGCGCCATCTTCTCGCTGGCGACGATCAGCGCCGCCGCGCCGTCGTTGACGCCGGAGGCATTGCCCGCCGTGACCACCCCGTTCTTACGGAACGGCGTTTTCAGGCCGGCAAGCTGTTCGAGCGTGGTGTCCGCGCGCGGATGTTCATCCACGCTGAACGCTGTGACTGCCCCTTTTTTGCCCGGCACCGGCACCGGGACAATCTCCTGCGCCAGAATGCCGTTCTGCTGCGCCTGCGCGGTACGCTGCTGGCTGCGCAAGGCAAACGCGTCCTGATCGGCACGGCTGATATTTAACAATTCAGCTACATTCTCTGCCGTTTCCGGCATACTGTCAGTTCCGAATTGCTGATGCATGAGCGGATTCACAAATCGCCAGCCGATGGTGGTATCGAAGATCTCCGCCTGTCGCTGAAACGCCGCGGTGGCTTTGCCCATCACAAACGGCGCGCGGGACATCGACTCCACCCCGCCCGCAATCAGCAGGTCGCCGTCGCCCGCCTTAATGGCGCGCGCGGCAAAACCAATCGCGTCCAGCCCGGATCCGCACAGGCGGTTGATTGTCGTGCCGGAGACCGTCTGCGGCACACCGGCCAGCAGCAACGACATGCGCGCCACGTTGCGGTTATCTTCCCCCGCCTGGTTGGCACAGCCGAAAATCACGTCGTCAATCCGCTCCAGGTCGAGCTGCGGGTAGCGGGCCAGCAGCGCGCGCAGCGGCACGGCGCCGAGATCGTCAGTTCGAACGGCGGAAAGCGCGCCGCCGTAGCGGCCCACCGGGGTTCGAACGCCATCACAAATAAATGCGTCACGCATCAGGCCTCTCCTGTCACGCTGCCGCCAATGCGGTGAGATTTTCCGCGAAAAAGGGCGACGGTTTTCTGTTGTTGGTTTTGGATTTCAATGTCATACACGCCGGTCAGCTTTCCCTGATGCTTCACCCGCGCGGTGGCGGTAAGCGTGTCCCCGGCGAAGCCCGGACGCAGAAAGTCAATCGAGCAGCCGGAGGCTACCGCCGCCAGCCCCTGGCTGTTGCAGGCGTAGGCAAAAGCGGCGTCCGCCAGCGAAAACAGCTGTCCGCCGTGGCAGGTTTTGTGACCGTTCAGCATCTGCGGGGTGATGGTCATGGTTACCACCGCGTAGCCCTCGTCCATCTCGACAATGTCCATCCCCATCGCCTGCGCGCAGGCGTCCCGTTCGTACATGGTGCGGGCGTTATGCCAGGCGTTATGACTCATAGCTACTCTCCAGAAGCGCGCGCTGGCGCAGCAGTGAACAGGGGCGATAGCGCTCTTCGCCGTAATGACGCTGCAGGTTCTCCAGCAGCGTCAGCAGGCGCTGCCAGCCCAGGCGCTCGCCCCAGGCGATCGGCCCGCTCGGGTAGTTCACGCCCAGGCGCATGGCCGTGTCGATGTCCTTCTCGCTGGCGACCCCTTTTTGCAGGGCATCCAGCGCCTCGTTGGCAATCATCGCCAGCGTCCGCCAGATCAGCAGGCCGGGATAATCGGCAATTTGCACTACCCGGAGCCCCTGCTGCTGCAGGTAGCGGATGGCTTTTTGCGTCGCGGTATGCGGGTTGCTGGCCGCGGCGGCAATGACCGCCACGTCGCGCTCAATGCGGTCGACCACCACCACCGGGCCGTTGAGCCGCAGCGCCAGCGCCTGCGCGGTCTCCCCCTGCGTTTCAATCAGGTACACATCATCAATTCCTGTGACACCGTCACGTCTTTTTTCCACGCGCATCGGGCTATAGCTGTCGTTCACCGCCTTGACCCACTGCACGTCGGGTTTGTCACCCAGCCAGTCGTAAACGCCCTTCCCGCTCTTTTTGCCCAGCCTGCCTGCCAGCACCAGCTCCTGCTGAACCAGCGAAGGCAGAAAACGACGCTCCTGCCAGAAGGCGTTAAAGACCGAGCAGGTCACCGCAAAGTTCACGTCCTGACCAATCATGTCGGTCAGCTCCAGCGGCCCCATCGGGAAGCCGCCGCCTTCGCGCAGGGCGGCGTCAATCACCTCCGGCGGCGCGACCTGCTCTTCCAGCGCACGCCAGGCCTCGGAATAGAACGGACGCGCAACGCGGTTGACGATGAACCCCGGCGTGGACTGGCAGCGAACGGGCTGTTTGCCCCAGTTCAGCGCCAGCTCGCACAGCGCGTCGGCCACTTCCGGAGAGGTCGCCAGCCCGCTGACCACCTCCACCAGCTTCATCACCGGCGCCGGGTTAAAGAAATGCAGCCCTGCGACCCGCTCCGGGTGGTGGACGTCCGCCGCAATCGCCGTGACGGAGATGGAAGAGGTATTGCTGGTCAGCACCGTCTGCGGCGGACAGATCTCAGCCAGCTGCGCAAACAGCGCCTTTTTCACCTCCAGCCGCTCTGAGGCCGCTTCAATCACCAGATCGGCCGCGGAGAGCGCCTCGATATCCGTGACGGGAACCAGCCGGGCAAGGATCTGGCTCCCGGCATCGGCAGAGAGTTTTCCGCGCGTTACCCGGGAGGCCAGACGCTGGCGGATCCCGTCGATGGCGCGCGATATCGCATCGCTTGAGATGTCGTAGATCAGCACCTGATGACCATGGCTGGCGGCGACTTCGGCAATCCCTGCGCCCATCGTGCCGCTGCCGATCACGGCGACAGTCCGTATATTCAGCATCTTATTTCCCCGTAAAGTTCGGCGCGCGCTTCGCCAGGAAGGCGCTGACGCCCTCGCGGTAGTCATCGCTGCGCCCGGCCAGGCGCTGATAGTCGCGCTCGAGATCGAGCTGGGCGTCCAGGGTGTTGGTTTCCGCGGCATTGATAGCCTGCTTGATCAGCCCCAGCCCGAAGGTCGGCTGCGACGCAAAATGCAGGGCCATCTGCTGTGCCGTGGTGGAAAGCTGCTCGTCATCCACCACCTGCCAGATCATCCCCCACGCCTGCGCCTGTTCAGCGCTGAGCTTGTCACCGAGCAAAGCCAGCCCCATGGCGCGGGCGCGTCCGGCCACGCGCGGCAGCAGCCAGGTGCCGCCGCAGTCCGGCACCAGGCCGAGCTTGCTGAAGGCCATCACAAAGCTGGCGGAGCGCGCCGCAATCACCATGTCGCACCCGAGCGCCAGCGTGGCGCCCGCGCCCGCCGCTACACCGTTAACGGCACAGATGACCGGCTTTGGCAGCTTTGCCAGGCGGCGCACCAGCGGGTTGTAGAAGGTTTCAACGGACATGCCCAGATCCGGCGCAGGGCCGTTGGGGTCGACGTTGCGGTCGTTCAGGTCCTGACCGGCACAGAAGCCGCGTCCAGCCCCGGTGATCAGCAGGCAGCGGATAGTGTCATCGCGCTCGGCCTGTTTCAGGCAGTCGGCCAGCTGCTGGTGCATCACGTCGTTAAAGCTGTTCAGACGCTCCGGACGGTTCAGCGTAAGGGTCATCACGCCCTGTTCTACATGACTGAGAATAAATTCCACAATTAGCGTCCTTTAAAGTCGGGGGTGCGTTTTTGTAAGAAGGCGTCGATGCCTTCCCGGCGGTCTTCGGTGGCAGAAAGCAGCGTAAACAGCTGGCGCTCCTGGGCCAGACCGGCCTGGAGCGGCACCTCCTGGGACTGGCGCAGCGCCTGCTTCGCCGCCTGCAGCGCCAGCGGGGAGTGGCGCGCCATCAGGGCCGCCTGCTTCAGGGCATACTCCAGCGTCAGCGCCGCCGGGAAAACATCGCTCACCAGTCCGGCGTTCAGCGCCTGCCCGGCGGTAATGCTCTCGCCGGTCAGCACCATTTTGCTGGCCAGGGATTTCCCGACGCTGCGGATAAGACGCTGGGTGCCGCCCGCGCCGGGCATGATGCCGAGCGTGATTTCCGGCAGGCCGAAACGGGCGTTGTCACCGGCAATCACCACGTCGCACAGAAGCGCCAGCTCGCAGCCCGCGCCCAGCGCGAAGCCATTTACGGCGGCGATCAGCGGTTTAGGAAACGCGTTGATCCGCGCCCACAGCTGCGGGCGAATATCGTTCAGAGTGGCAGGCAGGTCTTTCTCCGCCATTTCGTTGAGATCGGCCCCGGCGGCAAAGCAGCGCTCGCTGCCGTAAATCACGCAGACGGCGATGTCGGCATCCACAGCGGCGGCCTCAAGCTGTTCCGCAAGCTGAGTCAACAGCGCGTTGTTGAGGGCGTTGCGCGCCGCCGGACGGTTCAGCGTCAGCTGCAGCACGCGGCCATGACGGGTAACAATCAGTTCGCTCATGCCATCCCCTTCGCGTCGAAGTCGACGATCACGTCGGCGGTTAACGGCAGCGACTGGCAGCTCAGCACATACCCGGCCGCCAGCTCGTCCGGCTCCAGGCTGTAGTTGGTTGCCATGTCCACCTTCCCGCGCAGCACTTTGCATTTACAGGTGGCGCAGACGCCGCCCTTGCAGGCATACGGCAGATCCGCTCCCTGACGCAGGGCGGCATCCAGAATGCTTTCGTCGTCCGCCGTCAGGGTGATTTCACGGTCGCGCCCGTCCTGGCGAACGGTCACTTTCTGGCCTTCTGCCTGCACGTGCGCCGCGCGCTTAACGGTGATTCCGGAGGTGTTAAAGCGCTCAAGGTGAATGGATTTCTCCGGCATCCCCAGCGCCTTCAGCGTGGCTTCCGCGTCATCCATCATGGCAGACGGGCCGCAGATAAACGCCTCGTCATACTGGCGGAAGTTGATCAAGGTTTTCGCCAGCGCCTGCAGCTTTTCCCCGTCGATGCGGCCATAGAGCAGGTCGCTGTCCAGCCGCTCCTGGCTGAAGATGGAGAGCAGCTGCAGACGCTGCGGGTATTTGTCCTTCAGGTCCGCCAGCGCCTGGCGGAACATCATGCTCTGGCTGCTGCGGTTGCCGTAGATCAGGGTGAAATGGCTGTTGGGTTCGGTCACAAGCGTCGCGGAGATAATCGCCAGCATCGGGGTGATCCCGGAGCCTGCCGCAATCGCCAGGTAGTGGCCTTCGCGTTCGGCCCGGGGCTGGTAGCCAAACTGCCCCTGGGGAACCATCACCTCCAGCGCCATGCCCGCTTTGATCTCATCCCGGGCATAGCGGGAGAAGCGCCCGCCCTCAATCGCTTTGACCGCCACGCTGATTTCGCCCGGGGCGGTACTCCGGCAGATGGAGTAGCAGCGGCGCAGCTCGTCCCCGCCAAGCGTCGTTTTTAACGTCAGGTGCTGGCCGGGACGGAAGCGGTAGGCCTCCTGCAGGGCCTGCGGCACCGCAAAGGTGATGGTCACCGCGTCGCGGGTTTCGGGTTCCACTTTTGCCACTGTTAATGAATGAAACGTTGTCATGGCAGCCTCAAATACATTTGAAATAGTCGAAGGGCTCACGGCAGGAATTGCAGCGGTAGAGGGCTTTGCAGGCCGTCGAGCCAAATTCACTGATAAGTGCGGTGTCGGTGCTGGCGCAGCGCGGGCAGCTCACCTCCACCGGGGCGTGCGCGTGACAGCTATGCCCCACGGGCGGACTGATGCCGTACGCCCGCAGGCGCTCGCGCGCGTCGGGGGTCATCCAGTCGGTGGTCCAGGCGGGTTCAAGCTGGAGCACAATGTGCACCGGGGTAAAGCCGTGCGCGGTCATCGCCTCGCGGATCGCCCCCAGCAGGTGTTCCGTCGCCGGGCAGCCCGAGTAGGTGGGCGTGAAGCCGATAACCCAGCCTTCCCCCTGCGCCTTCACGCTGCGCACCATGCCTAAATCGGTGATGGTTAACACCGGGACTTCCGGATCGGGGATCTGGCTTAACAGCGCCCAGATCTGCGGGATTTGCGCAGGCGCGATGTCGACGAGGCGTTGCATAACGTTCTCCTTTACCACTGCTGACCGGGATACGCGCGCTGGAGATACTGCATTTCCGCCAGCATCGGGCCCAGATGTTCGGTGTGCAGCCCCTGCTTGCCCCCGGTGCGGTACGCCACCTCGGCGGGCACCTGCAGGCAGGCTTCATTCAGACCGGCATACACTTCGCTTTCCCACGGCTGGCGCAGGAGGCGCGGGTCAACCGCCACGCCGGACTCAATCAGCTCCCGCTCGACGTCATCGGCGTCAAACAGCTCCGCCGTAAAACGCCACAGGCTGTCGATGGCCTGCTGCATTTTCTGCGCGGAGGTTTCGGTCCCGTCGCCCAGCCGCACCAGCCAGCCGCGGCTGAAGCGCAGGTGGTAGCGCGCCTCTTTAATCGCTTTGGCGGCAATGGCGGCAAGCTGGCCGTCGCGGCTTTGAGCCAGGCGTTCATACAGCGCCACGTTCCAGGCATCCATCAGGTACTGGCGGGCAATGGTGTCGGCGAAGCTGCCGTTCGGCTGCTCCACCAGCAGGACGTTGCGGAACTGGCGCTCGTCGCGGCCAAACGCCAGCGTGTCCTCATCGCCCTGGCCTTCCCGCTCCGCGGCATAGGTCAGGAAATTACGCGCCTGTCCCAGCAGGTCGAGACCGATATTGGCGAGCGCGAGGTCGATCTCCAGCTCCGGCGCGTGGCCGCACCAGGCGCCGAGACGCTGAGAAAGCACCAGACCGTTGTCGCCCAGACGCAGGGCATAGGCAGTCACTGAATTCATTATTTGCCTCACATATGCTCGATGCCGTCAGGGATCGTGTAGAACGTCGGATGGCGGTAAACCTTGCTTTCCGCCGGGTCGAAGAACTCGCCGCGCTCTTCCGGCTGGGAGGCGACAATCTCGCTCGCCTTAACCACCCAGAGAGAGCAGCCTTCGCTGCGGCGGGTATAGGCATCACGCGCATTTTCCAGCGCCATGCGATCGTCGGCGGCATGCAGACTGCCCACGTGACGGTGGGACAACCCCTGTTTGCTGCGTACGAACACTTCGTACAGCGGCCAGTAGACATTGCTCATGGTTATTTCCTCTTAAGCGGCCTGACGGGCGCGTTGTTTTTCGGCGTGCGCCAGCGCGGCTTCCCGCACCCACGCGCCCTCTTCCCAGGCTTTACGTTTCGCGGCCAGGCGTTCGTGGTTGCAGATGCCGCGCCCGTTAATGACCTCGTCAAACTCCTGCCAGTCGATCTCGCCGAAGCGATAATGACCGCTCTCTTCATCAAAATGCAGGTCGGGATCGGGCACCGTCATGCCCAGCATCTCCACCTGCGGCACCGTGTTGTCGACAAAGCGCTGGCGCAGCTCGTCGTTGCCAAAGCGTTTGATTTTCCACGCCAGGCTGCGGGCGCTGTTCGGCGAATTGTCGTCGTTCGGCCCGAACATCATCAGCGCCGGCCACCAGAAGCGGTTGATGGCGTCCTGCAGCATCTGACGCTGGGCTTCACTGCCCTGCGCCAGCGCCATGCAGGCTTCAAAGCCCTGACGCTGGTGGAAGCTCTCTTCTTTACAGATTTTCACCATCGCGCGGGCATACGGACCGTAAGAGGTGCGGCACAGCGCCACCTGGTTGACGATGGCGGCGCCGTCCACCAGCCAGCCGATCACGCCGATATCGGCCCAGCTCAGGGTCGGATAGTTGAAGATGGAGGAGTATTTCATCTTGCCGTCGAGCATCTTCTGGTAGATGTCTTCCCGCGCGCAGCCCAGCGTTTCCGCCGCGCTGTAGAGGTAAAGCCCGTGTCCGGCTTCGTCCTGCACCTTCGCCAGCAGGATCGCCTTGCGGCGCAGCGTCGGGGCGCGGGCGATCCAGTTCCCTTCCGGCAGCATGCCGACAATTTCGGAGTGCGCATGCTGGCCAATCTGGCGGATCAACGTCTTACGGTAGGCGTCAGGCATCCAGTCCTGAGGCTCAATCGCCGTCTCCTGCGCTATGCGCTGCTCAAACCGTTGTTCTTGCGTCACGTCATCACCTTTATGATTCGTTAGTTTGCAAATTAAAGCGTAATGCTGAATCACTTTGTTTTTTAAAAGTTACACAAAGGTTAAATATAACCCCAAGAATTGTTTGCTTGTTTTGTGATGCTGCTCGCAAGGCTTTTGCTTCAAGCCTTGATAGGCGGGCCTTGGTATTCTGTGATTCATCCATCCAGATCACATCGTTAACAATTCATTAAAAACTCAGCTTGATTTTTATGATTCACGATCAAACTATTAATGGGTAAACCACGTAACATTTGGAGATAAGCGATGCAGCAGTTAGCCAGCTTCTTGTCCGGCGCCTGGCAGTCTGGCCGGGGCCGCGAACGCACTATTCATCACGCCATCAGTGGCGAAGCGCTGTGGAGCGTGACCAGCGAAGGGCTGGACATGGCGGCCGCCCGTCGCTATGCGATTGAGCGCGGCGGCGAAGCGCTTCACGCGATGACCTTTATCGAACGCGCAGCCATGCTGAAGGCGGTGGCAAAGCATCTGCTTAACGAGAAAGAGACGTTTTATGCTCTGTCCGCCCAGACCGGGGCGACGAAAGCAGACAGCTGGGTCGATATCGAAGGCGGGATCGGCACCCTCTTCACTTACGCCAGCCTGGGCAGCCGCGAGCTGCCGGATGACACCGTGTGGCCGGAAGACGAGCCGATCCCGCTGTCAAAAGAAGGCGGCTTTGCCGCGCGTCACGTCCTGACCTCGAAGTCCGGCGTGGCGGTGCACATCAACGCCTTTAACTTCCCCTGCTGGGGAATGCTGGAAAAACTGGCCCCGACCTGGCTTGCGGGCATGCCCGCCATCATCAAACCTGCCACCGCTACCGCGCAGGTGGCGCAGGCGATGGTGAAATCCATCGTCGACAGCGGGCTGGTGCCGGACGGTGCCATCAGCCTGATCTGCGGCGGCGCGGGCGATCTGCTCGACCAGCTCGACAGCCAGGACGTGGTCACCTTTACGGGCTCCGCCAGCACCGGGCAAAGCCTGCGCGTGCACCCGAATATTGTGGCGAATGCCATTCCGTTCACGATGGAAGCCGACTCCCTGAACTGCTGCGTGCTGGGGGAAGACGTCACGCCGGAGCAGCCGGAATTTGCCCTGTTCATTCGGGAAGTGGTGCGCGAGATGACCGCCAAAGCCGGGCAGAAATGTACGGCCATCCGCCGCATTATCGTCCCGCAGAGCCAGATTGACGCCGTGAGCCAGGCGCTGGTTGCCCGCCTGGAAAAGGTGGTGGTGGGCGACCCGGCGCAGGAAGGGGTAAAGATGGGCGCGCTGGTCAACGCCGAACAGCGCGCGGACGTGCAGGAGAAAGTGGATCGGCTGATCGCCGCAGGCTGCCAGGTCCGTCTTGGAGGCAAAGCGGATTTGCAGGCCGCGGGCGCGTTCTTCCCGCCGACCCTGCTGTTCTGCCCGCAGCCGGATGAAACCCCTGCCGTCCACGCAACGGAGGCTTTCGGGCCGGTCGCGACCCTGATGCCGTATCGCAACGCACAGCACGCAATGCAGCTTGCCCGTGCGGGCGGCGGCAGCCTGGCGGGCACGCTGGTCACCGCAGACCTGGACATTGCCCGCCAGTTTATTCTCGGCGCGGCGCGCGCCCACGGGCGTATCCAGATCCTCAACGAGGAAGCCTCGAAAGAATCCACCGGCCACGGTTCCCCTCTGCCACAGCTAGTGCACGGCGGTCCCGGACGTGCGGGCGGCGGCGAAGAGCTGGGTGGCCTGCGCGCGGTGAAGCACTACCTGCAGCGCACCGCGATTCAGGGCAGTCCAACCATGCTGGCCGCCATCGGCAAGCAGTGGGTGCGTGGCGCAGCGGTGCAGGAAGATCGCGTGCATCCGTTCCGCAAATACTTTGAGGAGCTGCAGCCGGGCGACAGCCTGCTGACGCCGCGCCGCACCCTGACGGAAGCGGACATCGTGAACTTTGCCTGCCTGAGCGGCGACCACTTCTACGCCCATATGGACAAGATCGGCGCGGCAGAGTCGATCTTTGGCGAGCGCGTGGTGCACGGCTACTTCCTGATTTCCGCCGCGGCAGGGCTGTTCGTTGATGCGGGCGTTGGGCCTGTCATTGCCAACTACGGCATGGAAAACCTGCGCTTTATCGAGCCGGTTAAACCGGGCGATACCATTCAGGTGCGTCTGACCTGCAAGCGTAAAACGCTGAAGAAACAACGCAGTGCTGAGGAAAAACCAACCGGCGTGGTGGAATGGGCGGTTGAGATCTTCAACCAGCACCAGCAGGCCGTGGCGCTCTACTCCATCCTGACGCTGGTGGCGCGCCAGCAGGGGGATTTCTGACACCTTCCCTTCACCACCTTTCCTGCCGGGTGGCGCGATGCCTACCCGGCCTACGACGACCAGCCGGGGTGTGACATCGCCCCGCTCTTTTTTTAACCTGGCAAGACTGGCAAATAATCTGGCAGATGCAGGCAAACGCTTTTCTCAGGCGCCTGTCAGGATAAGGCTGTCACAACACAATAAACACAACAAGATGAGGTCTACGATGGGAAGCAATTCTTCTTTTTCTGCCCGTAGAACGGCGCTGGCTATGGCCGTTGCGCTGTGTTGCGCCTGGCAATCCCCTGTTTTCGCCCACGGCAGCGAGGCGCATATGGTCCCGATGGACAAAACACTGAAGGACTTTGGCGCGGACGTGCAGTGGGATGATTACGCACAGATGTTCACCATTGCGAAAGACGGCGCCTTTGTGAAGGTCAAACCGGGCGCTAAAACCGCCATCGTCAACGGGAAAACCCTCAAGCTCGAGGTGCCGGTGGTGATGAAAGGCAAGAAAGCCTTTATCTCTGACAGCTTCATCAATGATGTTTTCCAGTCCGGTCTTGACCAGACTTTCCAGGTTGAAAAACGCCCTCACCCGCTGAACGCGCTGACGGCGGACGAAATTAAGCAGGCCGTTGAGATTGTCAAAGCCTCAGCGGATTTTAAACCGAATACCCGCTTTACCCAGATTGCCCTTGCTGAGCCAGAGAAAGCCAAAGTGTGGGACTTTGTGCTTAACGGTACGGCTCTGGATGCCCCGCGTCAGGCAAAGATTGTGATGCTCGATGGGAAGCACGTCATCGAAAGCGTGGTGGATCTGAAGGATAAAAAAATCCTGCGCTGGGAGCCGGTGAAAGACGCGCACGGCATGGTGCTGCTGGATGATTTCACTGCGGTGCAGCAGATCGTTAACGAGAGCACGGAGTTTGCCGAGGTGCTTAAAAAACACGGCATCACCGACCCGAAAAAAGTGATTACCACGCCGCTGACCGTCGGCTATTTCGACGGTAAAGACGGCCTGAAGCAGGAAGATCGCCTGCTGAAGGTGGTGAGCTATCTCGACGTCGGCGACGGCAACTACTGGGCGCACCCGATTGAGAACCTGGTGGCCGTGGTCGATCTTGAGCAGAAAAAAATCCAGAAGATTGAAGAAGGCGCCGTTGTTCCGGTTCCGATGACGCCGCGCCCCTACGATGGCCGCGACCGTATAGAGACGCCGAAAAAACCGCTCGACATCATTGAGCCGGAAGGCAAGAACTACACTATTACCGGCGATATGGTGCACTGGCAGAACTGGGATTTCCACCTGAGCCTGGACTCCCGCGTCGGCCCGATGATTTCAACCGTCACGTATAACGACAACGGCAAAAAACGCCAGATTATGTATCAGGGGTCGCTCGGCGGCATGATCGTTCCTTACGGCGATCCGGACGTGGGCTGGTACTTCAAGGCCTATCTTGATTCCGGCGACTACGGTATGGGCACCCTGACCTCGCCGCTGGTGCGCGGGAAAGACGTGCCGTCCAACGCGGTGATGCTCAACGAAACTATCCCGGACTACACCGGCGCGCCGATGGAGATCCCGCGCGCGATTGCGATTTTCGAACGCTACGCGGGGCCGGAATATAAGCATCAGGAGATGGGCCAGCCTAACGTCAGCACCGAGCGCCGCGAACTGGTGGTGCGCTGGGTAAGTACCGTGGGCAACTACGATTACATCTTCGACTGGGTGTTCCATGAAAATGGCACCATCGGCATTGACGCCGGCGCGACGGGTATCGAGGCGGTGAAAGGCGTGCAGGCGAAAACCATGCACGACGCCACCGCCAAAGATGACACTAAATACGGCACGCTGATCGACCACAACATCGTGGGCACCACGCACCAGCACATCTACAACTTCCGTCTTGATATGGACGTGGACGGCATCAACAACAAGCTGGTGGCGATGGATCCGGAAGTGAAGCCGAATACCGCCGGGGGCCCGCGCACCAGCACCATGCAGATTAATCAGTACGATATTGATACCGAGCAGCAGGCGGCGCAGAAGTTCGACCCGGGCACGATTCGACTGCTGAGCAACACAAGTAAAGAGAACCGCATGGGCAACCCGGTCTCGTACCAGATCATCCCTTACGCGGGCGGCACGCACCCGGTGGCGACCGGCGCGAAATTTGCCCCGGACGAGTGGATTTACCATCGCCTGAGCTTTATGGACAAACAGCTGTGGGTGACCCGCTACCACCCTGATGAGCTCTACCCGGAAGGGAAATTCCCGAACCGCTCCATCCACGACACGGGCCTTGGGCAGTACAGCAAGGATAACGAGTCGCTGAACGATCAGGATGACGTGGTCTGGATGACCACCGGCACCACCCACGTGGCGCGCGCGGAGGAGTGGCCGATCATGCCGACGGAATGGGTGCATACCCTGCTTAAACCGTGGAATTTCTTCGACGAGACGCCAACGCTCGGGAAGAAAAAAGACGAAAAATAACCATCCGCCGGGCAATTGCCCGGTTTTTTTTGCCCTGCCGTTTGAGGATCGTCCTGGCTTGCTTATAGTTACTGATATCTCACCTGCATGATTTATCCCCCGGACGGGAAAGGGCTTTATGGAAAAAAGAAAAAAACCGACGCTGGAACGGGCAACCTGGCCAACGCGCCAGGCCATGGTCATGCATGGACTGGCGATGAACCTCCCGTGGCTGGCCTTCGTCAATATCAGCTTCGCGGTGATGATTCTGCTGCGACACGTTCTGCTTAAGGCCAGCGATCCCCTTTATCCCCACTCGCCGCAGCTGACGAGAATCGTCGATGCCTCCATGCTCGGTATTATCATCCTCTCGGCTGCGCTGATCCTTATGGCCTGGCGGCGCATCGCCGGCATCAGCGTGGTGTTGTTTATCTGCAGCGCCATCTGGTCGGTCTCCTGCTTCTGGTTTATCACCCAACTGCTGCTCCCGCACGTCTGGCCGCTGTGCGTTATTCTGTTACTCGCCGGTTTGACGGCGCTCTATTTTTACCCTGAAGGGCTGCTCGCCTTTGTGCTCCCGCTCTGGATCACCCTGCCGATAGCAAGCTGGATACGAAACGATGGTCTCAACCTTCACTTCGTTGTTATCTGGAGCGTCTTTACGCTGATCCTGATCTGCGGGCGTTTTATTCTGCTGAGCTGGTTTGACGAAGCCTGGCGACGTAACCAGCAAAATCAGCTGCTGATTTCGCGGCTGGATGCGCTGGCGCATCAGGACCCGTTAACCAAAACCGCCAATCGACGGAAAATGGAGGTGGTGCTGGAGAACGCGGTTGAGCAGAAGAAGCCCTTCTCGTTGATTATGCTGGATATCGACTACTTCAAGCGCTACAACGACACCTACGGACACCAGGCGGGTGACGACTGTCTGACGCGCGTGGCGCGCGTGCTTAAGCAGTCGGTGCGCACACCTGAGGATGTGGTGTCACGCTACGGCGGCGAAGAGTTTCTGGTGATTCTGTTTAATTGCCCGGAGAACATCGCTGAAAAGGTCGCCCTGCGTATCCAGGACGGCCTTCGCGCAGAGGCCATACCGCACGGCGCCTCGACGGTCAGCGACCATGTCACCGTGAGCATGGGGATTGCGGGGATGGCGGGGGGACTCGCGGGCACCGAGATTATCGCCCGCGCCGATGCGGCGCTGTATCGGGCGAAAGAGGCCGGGCGGGATCGGTGGTCGCTGTAGATAAAAGCCGGGTGGCGCTGCGCTTACCCAGCCTACGGTTCGAGTCGTTGTAGGCCGGGTAAGGCGTAGCCGCCACCCGGCTTGCTTTTTAATACCGCACGCACACCGACTTGGTTTCACACCAGCCGTCCAGCCAGTCAGGACCAAAGTCACGCCCTGTTCCGGACTGCTTCATCCCGCCGAACGGCAGGTTGGCGTCGATCAGCGTATGGCTGTTCACCCACACGGTGCCCGCCTGCAGCCTGTCGGTGTACTCCAGCGCCTTGCTGATATTCTGCGTCCAGACGCTGGCCGTCAGGCCATATTCGGTGTCGTTTGCCAGCTGGAGCGCCTCTTCCCCGTCGGCGACGCGTACCAGGTTGACCACCGGACCGAACACTTCTTCGCGGGTGAGCCGCAGCGAGGCATCCGGGTTCACCACCAGCGTCGGCGACACGTAATAGCCTTTGCCCTCCGGACCACGGTTACCGACGATCAGCTCCGCGTTGCGCGACGTCGCCTCATCAAGGAAGGACTGCACCTTGTCGCAGTGCGCACGCGACACCAGCGGGTTGATAAAGGCCTCCGGCGACATGCCCGGCCCGACGCTCAGGGATTTCACCGCCTGTTCGAACCCGCCGACCAGCGTGTCAAACAGCGGCGCCTCTATGTAGATACGCGAGCTGGCCGCGCACACCTGCCCCTGGTTCAGGAAGCTGCCGGTCATTAATCCTTCTATCACCCACGCGGGGTCCGCATCCTTGAGCACGATGGCCGGGTTTTTTCCGCCCAGCTCCAGGGTCACCCCGGTGAGCGTGTCCGCCGCCGCGCGGGCAATTTGCTTACCCGTTGCCGTTGAGCCGGTAAAGCTCACCTTCGCAATATGCGGGTGCGAGGTCAGCGCTGCGCCACACACCGCGCCGCTGCCGGTCACCACGTTGAACACCCCGTCCGGGATGCCCGCTTCACTGGCGAGTTCCGCCACGCGCAGCAGGGTCAGCGGCGTGGTTTCCGACGGCTTAATGACGATAGAGCAGCCCGCGGCCAGCGCTGGCATCACTTTCCACATCCCAATCATCAGCGGGAAGTTCCAGGGCACAATTCCGGCCACCACGCCAACCGGCTCTTTACGCGTCCACGCCTGATAGCGTGCCCCCTGGGGTAGCGGGATGGAGAGATCGAGGGTTTTGCCCGCAATTTTGGTGGTCAGCCCGGCGGTATAGCGCATCCAGTTCAGGGTGCAGCCGACTTCAAAGGCACGGGAGATGTTGATGGACTTGCCCTGCTCCAGCGTTTCAAGCTGAGCCAGCTCCTCGCCGTGCTTTTCAACGAGATCGGCGAAATGGAGCAGGATCCGCTCGCGCTCCGCCGGGAGTTTTCCGGCCCAGGTACGGGCCACAAAGGCGCGCCAGCCGGACATGACGGCACGATCAACGTCGTCGACGCTGGCATCGGCAGTTGAGGCAATCACTTCGCCCGTGGCCGGGTTGTAGACATTAAGCCGCTTTTCACTGTCCGACGCGGCCTGACGCCCTTCAATCCACAGGCCATGCTGTCGGTCTAAAAATTGTTGCACGGCAGGCTGAATAGCCACCAGTGATTCAGACATAGGATACTCCTTCGTTATTCTTCGCAGGGTGTTCATCCAGTCTAAGAGGGGTTTTGCATTCTCGCTTTTGTCTCTGTGACATTCGCTTTGCCACCTGTGACAGGCGCCGCAAATCGCGATAATTGCCGCTTATATCGCTGTTACCGGTGAGTGTTCTTTCCTATAGTCAGCCTCATAGCTCTGACAAAATGCAACACAAATGCAACAATGCGAAAACGTTGACGGTGCAGTGAGAGAAACGATGGCGTGTGCAAGCGAGCAGGAACAGTATCAGCAGTGGCTGGCGCAAATTAACCAGGTTTGCGGGCGTTTTAACGCGCAGCCCACCGGGGGCAGATTCTACGGCGAGCTGGAGACCAGCTATGCGCGCAGCCTGAAGCTCAGCACCGTCACCGCCGGTGGTGTCAACCTGTTCCGCTCCCGTGAGGAGATCAAACAGAGTAACGATGCCTGGTTCTATACCGTGTTTCAGCTCGAAGGCAGCGCGGAGATTGAGCAGGATGACCGTCGCGCGGTACTCAGAACCGGGGATATCACGCTGATTGACGCCTCACGTCCCTGCTCGATCAACTGGCAGGAAAAATCCCGCCAGATTTCGCTCCTGGTTCCCCGTCAGATTATTGAGCAGCAGTGCCGTTTTCAGGAGATAAGCTGCGCCACCGCCCTTTCCCGCACGCTGCCCACGGTACAGCTAAGCCATCGCCTGCTGATGGAGAGCATGAGCAATGCCAGCCTGAGTGACCGGGAGAGCGAAGCGGCGCTCGAAGCGATGATCTGCCTGCTGCGCCCCGCTTTCCAGCAGCGCGAAATCATTCAGCCGCGTAAGGAGCGCCAGTTCCAGCATGTGGTGGCGCTGATTGACGACCACATTCAGTCTGAATCGCTGCGCCCGGAATGGATTGCCGCCGAAAGCGGTATGTCCGTGCGCAGCCTCTATCGTATGTTTGCCGAGAAGGGGCTGGTGGTCGCGCAGTACATTAAAAACCGCCGCCTGGATCGCTGCGCGGAGGTGCTGCGCGCAGCCGGTGATGACGAAAAGCTGGCGGGGATTGGCTACAGCTGGGGGTTCACCGACCATAGCCATTTTTCAACGGCGTTTAAGCAGCGCTTTGGCGTTTCGCCGGGTGAATACCGCAAGCGCTACCGCTAGCTATTTTTTCAGCCATTTTCCGTTAATGCCCTTCACATACTCGCCCGGCTGGGCGCGGGCAACCAGTTTTTGCCCTGCCATTTTGGCCACTTCATCGACCGGCAAATTATTGCTGTCAGCCAGCTTCTGGTAGCTTTCCGTGCGCGCCGCGTTGATGCGATTGACCAGCGCCAGCGTTTCGGCATCCTGTTGAATCGGGGCCAGATAACCGCTGAGGGTTTCCCCCACGCGCCCCTGGGCCCGGGCATCGTTGAGGGTGAGCGTAGCCGCCTGCACGTTCATCCCCAGCGCCAGCAAAATCAGAGCTACTCGTTTCATGGCATCCTCAGAACAGATCGCTGCGCGATTTCAGCAGGGTTTCAACGTCTTTATCGACTTTAATGTGGATCTCATGTTCGATTTTGACATTCATGTTGATGGTAATCGGCTCCTTTGGCGCAGCGACTTCAATGCGCGGCGTACAGCCGGACAGTAGCGCGGCAACGGCAACGGTGAGCGCACCAGCCATCTTTTTCATTGTTATTCCTCACTTTCCTTGCCAGTCGAACTGCGGAGACCGGGTATCGCCGCGTGTTGCTCAAACCAGGTTTGCAGGTTGTCTCCAAAACGCAGGCTGCGCCAGAGGGTAAAGACATTCTCGTCATGGGTATAGTTCAGGTTGACGGAGCTGCTTTTGCCATCGACCCGGCTGGTCCCCTTGATGGTCGCCTGCATGGTTAATTCCCCCAGGTTATCTAAATTGATTCTCGTCCACGAACGCGAAATTTCCATATAGCGGAGCCAGTTAATCGCGGCGCCCGCGACCATATTGTCTTTCACGATGGCGTCGGCCGTATCTTTGTCGATGCGCAGCGTCATTGGCCCCGGGTTGGTCAGCCAGCCATCCTTAATGATCCATCTTTCGTTGTCCAGCCAGAACGGCAGCGCCCCGCTGACCGGCCCCGACATGGCGAACTGTTTCGGATTGACGGCGCTAATCAGCTCGCTCGAGGAGATATTGTCCACCCGCAGCAGAGCCGGATCGTGCTGCGGCATTCGCAGCTGCTGCATGGTGATCTTCCCGCCGAGGGTTTCCACCTTCACGTTGGTGAGCAGCAGCGGATTGTCCTCCGTCCAGGGATAATCGCCCTGTAAATCCGCGGTAATGTTGCGCGCGGTCACCAGGTTTACCACTTCACCGATGCGCAACGTGACCGGACCGCGCGTGCCCAGAGACCAGGTGCCCTCGCTGAAGCGGAACGGCAGCACAAAATCGACGCCGTTAATCTGGTTATCGGGCATCCAGGCGCTGCCGGATTTCAGCACCCCGTGCCCGCCCGCTTCAAAGCCCTGATCGGCCGCCGCCGAGAAGGCGACCTGCGCATAAAGCGCCCCGTCGCGCAGCGTCATTTTCCAGTCCGGCGGAATAAGCGGCTGGAATACGGTGAGGGACTGTTTCGGCCACCAGGCCTGCCCGCGAAGGCGCACGCCATCCCAGCGTCCGTTCACCTGTACCGGGCCGATGTTGTCCGCATGGAGGTCACCCTTAAACTGAAAAATCGTCGGGTCGGTGCCGTCGACGCTGAAGGTCAGGACCGAGGGCGGCAACACGCTGCCGCCGGAGAAACGGGTTTGCCCTGCGTTGAGCGACAACGCCCCACTGAAGGTTGGTTTTTCGGCATCGCGCAGCCAGCGTACAGGCCGATCCAGCACCAGACGCGGCGTGCTGACCTCCATCGTGCCGTACTGAAGCTTGTCAAAGCCGGTGGAGAGCGCCGTCAGCTCAATAAGGTTGTCTCGCCACTCGCCTTTCCCGGCGACATCCCAGCGGGCATGCATCGGCGTAAAGCCACCTTTGCCCCAGTAGCGCCACTGCCACAGGCCATTATCGGGTAAAAAGTCGTTGGCCTGACCGTCCAGGTGGAGTTCAAAATCCCCCATCTGGTTTTCATGGGCGCGCAGAATCGCCTGTAAACGACCGTCCACGCCCTTCCGGGTGAGCTTCACGCCCGCCAGAGGCCAGCGGATTTCATCGATATCGAGTGAGTCAATGATGCGCCCGCGCGAGCGGAGCAGCGCGCCCGGCTCAAAGGCCAGCTGCGGTTCATACAGGCTGCCGGTCAGTTTTGCCGGTAATTTGGCGTAAAGAATGAGATCGTTTTGCTTCGCCTCGCCGCTCAGGTGCAGGGGCATGTCGCTGTTTTCCATGCTGAGCCTGCCGGGCCCAATATTCAGTACCGCGTTGCCTTTACCCGCATCGCCTTGCGTCAACACGTTCAGTCGTCCGGTCAGGGTGGCTTTCTCCAGCCCCTGCTGCCAGTTGTCGGCGCGAAGGGACACCCGCCCGCTCAGCGGCATACCCGAGAGATCCCAGTTCCAGCGCCCGTCGCTGATGTTGAGCTGTTCCGCCGTGATCTGCCACGGCAGGTCGAGAAGCGGATCGGGGTTGTCTCTCGCCATCACCACCAGCTGTCCCTGATTGTCTTCCCAGTCGAGATCGGCATCGACCAGAGACGTTAACTGTGGCACGTTAAAGGTCGCCACCGCGTGGCCTTTCACCGGCACGCCATCCGGCACCAGCGGCAGGGTAAACTCGCCCACCAGCTTAATCGGCTGCGGCTGGTCCGGGAGCTGGATATCGAACTGGCTGACCGAGAGCGTCTGACCGCGAAGCGTACCTTTAATGCTGACCTGCTCGCCTTTATAGGCGATCTCCTGAATGGACGGCGTCAGCGACGCATGCAGCTCGCCCTGCCACTGCTGCCAGGGCGACAGCGTCAGACGGTGAATCGTGAGCCAGGTATTGGGTAACACTGCCTGCCATTGTGCCAGCGTTTTCGGGGCGACCGTTGAGGGCGCCGACTGGGGAATTTTGCTCAGGCAGACGGTGTTAAGATCCAGCGCGCCGATATCCAGCTTCCAGCGGCTGGGGTGTGACAGCGTCACGTTATCGATGCGGGCAATTTCGCAGTCTTCCACCAGATAGCGAAGATCGGGGATCACCAGCGCGCGGCGAGTCAGTTTCGGACTCTCTTCGAACGCGATGCGCGTCCCGACGGGAAGCCAGATCCCGGCGAGCGTCGGTACCCACTGAGCGAGCGTCATCAGCAGCGTCAGCGGCAACAATATGAACAGCAGTAAAAGCGCAAGAGCGGCTTTGTATTTACCCTTCATGGGCAGTTAATATCCTGATTTAGCGAAAGAATTAAGCCGGCAGTGCCGATCATTGTCGCATGTTTAGCGGTTGAGTTGAAGTTAACGCCAGGATTAAGGATAGATGCTGTAAATAGTATGAGGTAACTTTTTTGCTATGCGTAACCTAAAGAACACATTTTAGATTCAGCGGGTTACGCATTATTTCAGGCGTAAAAAAGGGGAAAACACGGCGAAACTAATACCTGTTCCTGGGCATTGCCAGCAGGTAAAGCATAGCGAATATCAATGACCCCCAGTACACCGAATCGTACCGCCAGGGATCAAAATCGATATGTAAAAAACCGCGAACAAACTCATAGCCGTTGGCAAAAACGTTAATCTGGATGGCTGCAATGGCTATCACAAACAGCGTATAGGCTATGAACAGTGGGTATTTACGGAGCCGGTTAACCTTCTGTTTCCCGATATATAACAAGAAAAAAATTACAATAGATACAATAAAATAGCACAAAGCGGGCAGCATTGACGGAGAAAAGGACAACTCCGGTTGTTGCGACATGCATCATTCTCCCTCTTTATCAGAAACTCACCCAGTTCCCGATATCGTCCCATCACATCCGGAAGGATTGCAGTTTTCACACCCTCTTGCCATTCTTTAACTTAATTCAGACTGGCTTTTTTCGCATCCTCAACCCACTGCATTTTTCTCTACATGCCCTGACCCGATTCACGCCAAAGATTCCTCGTAGCAAGAATATCATGGAGTTAGGATATAGATATGCTCTAAAATAATTGATAGAACTTATTGAATTCAATAATATTTTAGAAATTGTAAGATAATTTTAATCATGCTAACGTGAATGCAAAATCACTGGAGAAAGTCTTATGAAACTCGCAGTATATAGCACAAAGCAGTACGACAAAAAGTATCTGCAACATGTTAACGAGGCTTACGGGTTTGAGCTTGAATTTTTCGACTTTCTGCTGTCCGAAAAAACCGCCAAAACGGCGCACGGCTGTGAAGGCGTCTGCATTTTTGTTAACGACGACGGCAGTCGCCCGGTGCTGGAAGAATTGAAAAAACAGGGCGTGAAATATATCGCCCTGCGCTGCGCGGGCTTTAATAACGTGGACCTCGACGCGGCGAAAGAGCTGGGTCTGAGGGTGGTGCGCGTCCCGGCGTACTCCCCGGAAGCGGTCGCGGAACATGCGATTGGCATGATGATGTCGCTCAACCGTCGTATTCACCGCGCTTATCAGCGCACCCGTGATGCCAACTTCTCTCTGGAAGGGCTGACCGGCTTTACCATGTACGGCAAAACCGCGGGCGTGATCGGCACCGGTAAAATCGGCATCGCCGCCCTGCGCATTCTGAAAGGCTTCGGCATGCGTCTGCTGGCGTTCGATCCGTACCCGAGCGCCGCTGCGCTGGAGCTGGGCGTGGAATACGTCGACCTGCCGACCCTGTTCTCGCAGTCTGACGTGATCTCCCTGCACTGCCCACTGACGCCGGAGAACTACCACCTGCTAAACCAGGCGGCGTTTGACCAGATGAAAGATGGCGTGATGATCATCAACACCAGCCGCGGCGGGCTGGTTGACTCTCAGGCCGCTATCGAAGCGCTGAAAACTCAGAAAATTGGCGCGCTGGGGATGGACGTGTACGAGAACGAACGCGATCTGTTCTTTGAGGACAAGTCGAATGATGTGATCCAGGACGACGTGTTCCGCCGCCTGTCTGCCTGTCATAACGTGCTGTTTACCGGACACCAGGCGTTTCTGACTGCCGAAGCGCTGATCAGCATTTCGGAAACCACGCTGGGTAATCTGCAGCAGCTGGAAAAGGGCGAAGCGTGCCCTAACGAGCTGGCTTAAGTGCTACGCCGGGTGGGCGGCTAAGCCTCACCCGGCGCGTTTGTTTCCCAGCTCCGGTGCGCAACGCGCCACCAGAGCAGGACGGCAGCCAGCGCAATCGCGCTCAGGACACTGAATGCCGTCGCAAACGAGTAATGACCGGCGATCGTCCCGGTTAATGCCGGACTCATGGATGCCCCTACTCCCTGCATCAACATCACCACGCTCTGCCCGGCATTGACGTGCCCGCTTCCGCGCAGCAGCACCACAATAAACGACGGTACGACGACACCCAGGATCCCGGCGGCCAGGCCGTCGAGAATTTGTACCGGGATCATCATTAACGGCGCATCCGTGGATGCCGCCAGCGCCGCACGCACCGGCATAACCAGCAGCGCCAGCATAATCAAGCGCCAGGAGCCATAGTGTTCGATCCGGCGCGAGGCCCAGATGGCGACAGGGATCATCACGGCCTGAGAAATGATGACGGTACCTGCTGCATACAAACCGGGGTTGATCGCGGCAGGTGCCGCGGCAACCCTCATGCTCAGCATCGGCAGCAGCGCGGCGTTCGCCAGGTGGAACAGCAGCAGCGTCAGCCCGGTCACAAACAGCGCCCGGTTTTTCATCAGCACCGCAAAACCGGGGACCGGCAGGCTCGCTGAAGAGGACAGCCCGCGCGCCGCGTCGTTATCGATATCGCTGTTGCGAATGGCAAGCAGCGCACACAGCGTTAGCAGCGTGGTGCTGGTCATCAGCAGGAAAATCCCGCCCACGCCCCAGTACCACGCAATGCCGCCCGCGATCAGTGCAGTAACAAAATTGCCGCCGTGATTGAACGCTTCGTTTCTACCCATCTGCGCGCTGAACCCGCCCTGCCCGGTCAACCCCAGCGTAATCCCGGCGATCAACGGCCCGACAAATGCCGCACAGATACCGGTGACGACTTGCGACACGGCGACAACGCTGCTCTGCTGGCTAAACCAGAGCAGAAGCGTGCTGAGCGTGATCAGAATGCACAGCAGCGCGAGCACAGCGCGCTTGTTGCGGGAGGTGTCGGTGATGAACCCCGCCGGCAGCGTGGCCAGTAACCCCGCCAGCCCGCCGGCCGTCATCAGGATGCCGATATCATCAGGGGTCCAGTGGCGTTCGGTCAGGAAAATACCGAGGAAAGGCCCCAGACCATCACGAACATCAGCAATGAAAAAACTTGTCAGGCATAACGCCCGCAGCGAACGAAGAGACATACTTCCTGCCTTGCCTGTTATTGCCTGAAATAAGCAAAATGCAGTATACCGGGTATTTTTGAAAATCAGATGACGTCTGAAAAAATTTCCCTGCAAACTTAAACAATACATCAAGGGCGCTGTTTTTTTACTTTACTCATTATTGCGCCTGCTTATACTGGCAAAAAATTTCACAGGAGTCCTTCGTTGGAAAGCCATTTTATCTTTGATACGAAGGTAAGCTGACGCGATTTTCTCGCTGCTTACCTTAACGGTGGGCAGCAATCCTCTTGACGTGATTGCATCCCAATACATTAAGAACGACCAAATTTGTGGGGCATCGCGATGTTCATGTTTAATCATTCACTCTTTCCGCCGCCCTCGCGCTGACATGCTTTGCGTTTTAACGGCGTCATACTGTGCTTTGTGAAGCGCTGACGCTTATCGTGTAACCATGTTAACAGGCGACAGGCTGATGTTCCCTTATATCTCTCATCTGCTCGCAGCGATGCTGCTGGGCGCAATTATTGGCGCGGAAAGACAGTGGCGCCAGCGTATGGCCGGGCTTCGCACCAATGCTCTGGTTGCAACGGGTGCGGCCGTGTTTATTTTAAGTTCCCTCTCGACGTCACCCGATAGCCCGGGGCGTATTGCAGCGCAGATTGTCTCCGGAATAGGTTTCCTTGGCGCTGGCGTTATTATGCGTGAGGGAATGAATATTCGCGGTCTTAATACCGCCGCGACACTGTGGTGTTCGGCCGGAATTGGCGTGCTATGTGGATTAGGTCAATTCTGGAATGCCGGTATGGCCAGCGTGATTATTCTGTGCGCCAACATCCTGCTTCGCGAAGCTGCGCAGCGGATTAATCAACTGCCCGCGATCCATGAAGGCGAAAAATGCTATGTCCTGAAAATCACCTGTGATGACGAGCATGAAGATGCGGTGCGGCAGAGTGTGGTCAACATGGCGAAAGAGTTGACGTTGAGTCTGAAAGCCATTTATTGCGATACGGCGCAAGCAGAAGGAAAAACTGAAATACGGGCCGAGGTGATGACCCGTGAGGAATACCGGAAATTACTCGAGCTAATTATGGGTAATATCGGCGGGAATAAAATTATGGCTTCCGTAAGCTGCCACGCAATATGAATACGATACCGGGCATTGCGCCCGGTTGAGGCTTTGCCGTTTTGCAGAAAACGGACCGTGACGCGAAGAGATTCATCCCCGGATGTCCCTGTTCGTTGTCACGCCACGTTGGCAAGATCACGGACAGGTTCGACTGTACGCCTATCACATAACCGAAATTTGTCCCCGTTATGACACCCTGCTCTCTGTTTTCCTGAAATTAACGGTCTACCCTGAATTGTGTGAAAAACACTCAGGAGGGACACATGTACAACTCAATTTTGGTTCCTATTGACATTTCCGAGGATAGCCTGACGCACATGGTTATCCCGTTCGTTCAGGCACACACCGCACTTAACACGGCCAAGGTTCACTTTCTTACTGTTATTCCATCGCTTCCCTATTATTCATCGTTAGGTTTGGCCTACCCCGCAGAAATGCCGAAGATGAAAGAATTCCAGCACGCTGCTTTAGCGAAACTGGATGAGATTGTTAAGCAATTCAAAATTCCTGCAGATAAGATACAGACTCACGCCGTGACGGGATCGCCTAAGGATCAAATCCTTAAGCTCGCTGACACGATCGGCGCCGACCTGATCATCATTGCCTCCCATAAGCCTGACATATCGACGTATCTGTTGGGTTCGAACGCTGCGGCAGTGGTGCGGCATGCGAAATGTCCTGTGCTGGTCGTTAGATAGAACGCGCTTGCGCCTCTGTATACGGTCAGATAGCAGATGACAAAAAACCGGGCGAGAAGCCCGGTTTTTCATTTTCGCTTCCCGGCGTAAAGCGTGCGAAGCTGATGGAAGCACACTTTAAAGATCTATTCTGTTTGCGTTTAAATTTAATTCCGTAATGGCGGCCGGTTTTCCAAGCAAGTAGCCCTGAACTTCATCACATCTATTTTTTTTAAGAAAAGAGAGCTGTTCGGTGGTCTCCACCCCTTCTGCAGTGACCGCCATCGAATAGGCCTTACCCAGATCGATAATTTTTTCTACGACTGATTGGTTCTGCGGCGAATCGGCCAGGGTAAAAATAAAACTCTTGTCGAGCTTGAGTCCATCAAACTGAAACTTCCGGAGATAGCTCAGAGAGGCATAGCCGGTACCGAAATCGTCAATCAAAATACGGACGCCCATTTTTTTGAGAGCCTTCATGGTCTGCAAGGTCTTTTCAGGATCGGAAAGCGTGACATTTTCCGTCACTTCTATTTCCAGTCGGTCAGGTTCTAGCCCTGTTTCGTGCAGGATCTCTTTTATCCTTTCAGCAAGATCGCTTGCCTGGAATTCGATAGCGGAAATATTTACGGATACCGATAGCCCCGGCAATTTATCTTTTGTCTCCGCACACGCTTTGCGTATGACCCAGTTGCTGAGGTTAATAATCAGACCTGTTTCTTCAGCCAGCGGAATGAACTGATCGGGCATCATCGTCCCCCGGTGCGGGTGCTGCCAACGTACCAGCGCTTCGACGGCCTCTATTTTAGAATATCGGAGGTTATAACGCGGCTGGTACACCAGATAGAGTTGCTCTTCGCGAATCGCGGTTTTCAGTTCGAGTTCCAGTTTTCTCCGTTCAGTTAACTTTTCCGACATATCCGGGCGATAATAGACCCATCTGTTTCTGCCGGATTGCTTAGCCTGGTAAAGCGCAATATCGGCATAGCGTAAAAGATCGTTTGCGCTGCTGCTATCCAGGGGAGCCAGCGCAATCCCCATGCTTACGCCTATTGCGACATCATTACCCTCAATGGAGAAAGGACGGTTGAGTTCCTGTACGATGCGGTGACACACCTCATCAATCTGGTCTTTTTGGCTGGTATTGCCGAGAAGAAGCATAAATTCATCCCCTCCCTGCCGTGCGACAAAATCACCTCGACGAACGCAATTTTTAAGACGTAGAGCGACCTCGCCAAGCAGCGCATCCCCCGTGGAGTGCCCAAAAATATCATTGACGGGTTTAAACTTGTCTAAATCGAGGCAAATCATGGCAAAGGGATAATGGTTAAGGTCTTCTTTAGCCAACTGGCCTGCCAGAAATTCCTTAATATGATAGCGGTTCGGCAGACCGGTTAATTCATCATGACGTGACAGGAACTCCACCCGTTTAGTTGCTTCAACTTCCAGAGAAACGTCGGTTGCCGCGCCTCGCAAAACCACCGTTCCATCAGGCTGAGCAGAAAGCTTTGCCAGAAGCGTGCAATAGGCCGTAGATTGTTGCGCATGAATATAAGGACAGTTCTTAAATTCAAAGCGTTCAGTTAATTCCCTGAGCCTCACACAGTTTTGTAATAATCCGCGTGACGTAGGAAAGAGTTCATCCAGCCTGCGGCCTATCCATTTGTTATTTTCATATCCCGTTACTGTAGAAAAACGACCTGAAAGCCAGGTTATCTTTAAAGATAAATCTGTTTCCCAGAACCAGTCGCTGGTTGTTTCACTGACGTCCCGGAATCGTTTTTCACTGGTGATAAGATTCAACCGCGCCTGCTCGAGGAGAAAGGTATTTTCGTCAAGCATTCTCGCCTTCTGCATAATATGGCGCATGAGAATAACCGTCATCGATACCGTCAGAATAACTGAAAGAATGAGTAATGGTAAAAAATAAATAATCAACGCCTGGCCGGGATTTTCACCGTCCCAGATAATTTGCACATCACCATTCTGGGTGCTTAAGGTAAATTCTGTTTGATTGTTTATTTGAGAAGTGACTGCATTAGGCGAAGTACGAACATTTTTAATACCGGCATCCTGCCCAATCGCGAGGAATTTTTTAGCCGTTAACTTGTCTACAAACACCATTACCGACGGCTTCCCCGGCAAGGGTTGCACGCTCGCGTCATCGCCCGTTGTTATCCATTCAGCAGAAACAATGGCTGGAACGGAATCGATAAGCGTGAGTATAGAAACCGGCAATCCATTGTTAACGCTCACCTCACGGAGTAATCGCTCCTTGGTTGATTTATCTAACCAGCGCCCGAGATCCTGAAGCTTCAGTTTCCCGTCAAGCACGCTGTATCGCGTGGTTCCTTCCGGGGAGAGAATAAACACCCCTTCGTAGCCAAAGTTGTCATACAGGGACTTACCCAGGTTCTGCTTATCCCATGCCCAGTGAACGTCAGTGTTCAAATGAAGATGTTTGTAGGCATCTCCCCATTCAGCATTATCTTTCAAGTGACTTCGCATGCTTTCCTGGCGGGAATCCAGGGCTTTCCTTAACAAAAATTCATCGTGCTTATCGCTGATTTTATTAACATTATTTTTTATTAATAGCAGGGAAATTATTGCCGCAATGAAAATACTTATCAACAATGTCACTATATAGGTAAAGGTTTTATTTATCAGCCCCTTAGAAGGCTCGGCATCCGTAAAACCGGGATTGTTCAGAGGTAGGGTCATCATTCGCCTTCTTATACTGCTAATACGTCAATTTTATACCACCTTTATTTATCGGCAAAGAATAATAAAAATTTATAGTTAAAACCCTTAAACTTAAAGAACATTTGATTTTTACAATCCAGATCAAATTATTAGCTCTCTTACAGCCTGAATTCGGTTAAATACATCTCCCGGAGGGAGTGACCTTTAACCTCGCCGGTTTTATTTATAAAGAACATAATCTTAGTTTTTATGCTGTAACGGTTACAGGCGTATAAAAAACCGGGCGTAAAGCCCGGTTCTTTTTTCATACGGCATTGACTCTATTCGCTCAATCCGCGGTTATCCAGCATCGGCTCAATCTTCGGATCGTGCCCACGCCAGTTGCGATACAGTTCGGCTAAATCTGTGCTGTTCCCGCGCGACAAAATGGCCTCGCGGAATTTTTGCCCGTTTTCACGCGTCAACCCGCCCTGCTCGACAAACCACTGATAGCCGTCGTCTGCCAGCATCTGCGTCCACAGGTAGGCGTAGTACCCTGCCGCATAGCCGCCGCCGAAGATATGGGCAAAATAGCTGCTGCGGTAGCGCGGCGGCACGGCAGGCAGATCCAGCCCCTCTTTTTTCAACGCAGCCGCTTCAAAATCCTCCACGTCCGAAACGGCCTCGCTGATGCCGTGCCAGTTCATGTCCAGCAGCGCGGCACCCAGCAGTTCGGTCATGTCATAACCCTTGTTGAAATGGGTCGCGTTTAGCATGCTTTCCCGCAGCGCGTCCGGCATCGGTTCGCCGGTTTCGTAATGGCGCGCATAGTGGGTAAACACCTTAGGATGGCTGGCCCAGTGCTCGTTGATTTGCGACGGGAACTCAACAAAATCACGCGGCGTATTGGTGCCGGAAAGGGTGGCGAAACGCTGGCTGGCAAAGAGACCGTGCAGCGTATGGCCAAACTCGTGGAACAGGGTTATTACGTCATCCCAGGAGAGAAGCGCGATACCGCCATTCGCCGGTTTCTGGTAGTTACAGACGTTGTAGATCACCGGACGGGCAGCAAACTCGAAGGATTGCTCGACGAAATTCCCCATCCATGCCCCGCCCTGTTTGGAATCGCGGGCAAAGAAGTCGCCGTAAAACAGCGCCATGCCCTCGCCGGTGTGGTCGAAAATTTCCCATACGCGGACGTCCGGGTGATATACCGGGATATCGAAGCGTTCGACGAAGCGAATGCCAAACAGCTGGCTGGCAGCCCAGAATACGCCATCCTGCAGCACGGTATTGAGCGCAAAGTAGGGCCTGATCTGCGACTCATCGAGGGCATATTTTGCCTGGCGCACGCGCTCCGCATAAAAGGCCCAGTCCCAGGCCTCCACGGTGAAACCGCCCTGCTCGTCGTCGATGACTTTCTGAATATCGGCCTGCTCGCGTTCCGCGCGGGCGCGGGCGGCAGGCACAATGCCGCGCATAAATTCCAGCGCGGCGGCCGGGGTTTTCGCCATCTGGTCAGCGATGCTCCAGCTAGCGTAATCCTCAAAGCCCAGCAGACGGGCCTGCCGCGCGCGCAGCGCCGTCAGACGAAGGATCAGCGCGCGGGTGTCGTTTTCGTCCCCTTTCTGGGTACGCGTCCAGCCTGCGTTGAAGAGGTTTTCGCGGGTCTGACGATTGCGCAGCGCGGAAAGCGCGGGCTGCTGGGTGGTGTTCAAAAGCGGGATCAGCCAGCGATCGTTTAGCCCTCGCTCCGCGGCAGCCTGCGCCGCGTCAGCGATCTCCGTTGCGCTGAGCCCGTCAAGCTGGTGCGCATAATCCACCACCAGCCCACCGGTCTTATCGGCAGCCAGCAGACGCTGGTTAAACTGGCTGGTCAGGGAGGCCGCCTCGGTATTCAGCGCCTTCAGCTCGGCCTTTTCTGTCTCATTCAGACGCGCGCCGGCCAGAATAAACCGCTGATACAACTCCTCGACCAGACGACGGCATTCGGCGTCCAGCGCGGCACGGTCCTGCCAGACGCTCTCCACGCGGGCGAACAGCGCGTCATTCAGCCAGATATCGTTTGCCAGCGCGGCAAGCTCGGTGGAGAACTGTTCTTCCAGCTCCTGTAAAAACGGATTGGTGTGCGCGGAAGTCATGGCGAAGAACACGCTGCTGACACGCGAGAGCATGGCGCCGCTCTTCTCCAGCGCCAGCACGGTGTTCGTGAAGTCAGGCGCAGCGGCCTGAGAGACAATCGCGTCAATGTCCGCACGCTTCTGGCGAAGGGCTTCATCGAAGGCCGGACGATAGTGGCTGTCGTCGATCTGATCAAAATGGGGTGCCTGGTAAGGCAGCAGGCTGATGTCAAAAAAGGGATTCGTGGCCGTCATCTTTCACTCCTGAGTACGGGTATCCTCCCAGAGTAGGCCAGGCCGCCATCCCCTGCAACGCTGTCATACAAATGTTGCCTTAACGCACCCTCTGCGGCCGTGCTATGTTAGTTAAACACAAAAAGCGTTGAGGAACAGTGAGATGATTATTTTAGTTACCGGGGCAACGGCAGGTTTTGGTGAAAGCATCACGCGTCGCTTCGTCGCCAACGGGCACAAGGTTATTGCAACGGGCCGCCGTCAGGAACGTCTGCAGGAGCTGAAGGACGAATTAGGCGACAGCATCCTGACCGCGCAGCTGGACGTGCGTAACCGCGCGGCGATTGAAGAGATGATTGCCAACCTGCCCGCCGAGTGGCGCGCCATCGACGTGCTGGTCAACAATGCCGGTCTGGCGCTGGGCATGGAGCCTGCACACAAAGCCAGCGTGGAAGACTGGGAAAACATGATCGACACCAACAACAAAGGGCTGGTCTATATGACCCGCGCGGTGCTGCCGGGCATGGTTGAGCGCAATCGTGGCCACATTATCAATATCGGCTCCACCGCCGGAAGCTGGCCTTATGCAGGCGGCAACGTCTACGGCGCAACAAAAGCGTTTGTGCGCCAGTTCAGCCTTAACCTGCGTACCGATCTGCACGGCACCGCCATTCGCGTCACCGACATCGAGCCGGGCCTGGTGGGCGGCACCGAGTTTTCCAACGTGCGTTTCAAGGGCGACGACGCGAAAGCAGACAAGACCTACGAAAACGCGAACGCCCTGACGCCGGAAGATGTCACCGAAACGGTCTGGTGGGTGGCGACGCTGCCAAAACACGTCAACATCAATACCGTAGAAATGATGCCGGTCAGCCAGAGTTTTGCCGGGCTTAGCGTGCATCGTGGCTAACGCTGCCCTTCCCGGCCTGCGGGCCGGGTCTGTTTCGGGTTATAAAAGAATGGTAGTATGTTCAGGCTAACTCTCTGAGAAATGACAACTCATGGCCGCTGAATCGCAACTCAATCCCACCCAGCCCGTAAACCAGCAAATCTATCGCATTTTGCGACGTGATATTGTCCATTGCCTGATCCCACCGGGAACGCCGCTTTCTGAAAAAGAGGTGTCCGTTCGTTTTGACGTTTCCCGTCAGCCGGTGCGTGAAGCGTTTATTAAGCTTGCGGAAAACGGTCTGATTCAGATCCGCCCGCAGCGCGGCAGCTACGTGAACAAAATTTCACTCTCTCAGGTGCGCAACGGCTGTTTTGTTCGCCAGGCCATTGAATGCGCGGTGGCGCGCCGTGCCGCAACGCTTATCAACGACAAGCAATGTTACCTGCTGGAGCAAAACCTGCATCAGCAGCGGATTGCGATTGACCGTAAGCAGTTGAATGATTTCTTCCAGCTTGATGATGAATTCCACCAGAAACTGGCGCAGATTGCAGATTGCCAGCTGGCCTGGGACACCATCGAAAACATCAAGGCCACCATCGACCGCGTGCGTTATATGAGTCTCGATCACGTCTCTCCGCCGGAAATGCTGCTCCGACAGCACCATGATATTTTCAGCGCGCTGGAAAAACGCGACCCGGACGGCGTGGAAAAAGCGATGACGCTGCATCTGCAGGAAATTAGCGAATCCGTGCAGCTGATTCGTCAGGAAAATAGCGAGTGGTTTAGCGAAGAATAATATTTCGCCGCGCCCTTTCGGGTACGGCGATGGGTTTAGCGAACGACTAACACCGGAATGGTTGCGTAGCGCAGGATAGATTCCGCATTTGATCCCAGCAGATGGGTGGTGATGCCCGGGTTTTTCGACCCGATGACGATCGCGTCATATTCCCCTTCCTTGCTCAGTTTGATGATTTCATCGCGGACGTTGCCAAAGCGAACCAGACAGTCAATTTTCTCCGGCGAGATATCGAACAGTCGTTTTAAGGCGTTCATTTTCTTCCCGGATTCCTCAGTCATATATTCTTCGAACTTTTTAATATCGGCGTTAAAACCGCGCAGCAGGGATCGGCTGCTGGTCGGCAGAATATTGACCAGGGTAATCGACGCGCCCTCGGCCTTCGCGAGGTTAGCCGCGTGGCGAACCGCTTTGTCACTCAAATCCATTTCAAATACATCAACAGGCATCAAAATCTTCTTATACATAAGCCTGGCTCCTTATTCCGATGAAAGGGTTATTTCCTGTATCCAGAATGGCATCGGGAATATAAACCAACCCTCAACGCTTACCTGCTGAAACTATCAGGTAATGAAAATAACGGTCTGCTTTGTAAATTGCTGTCGTGAACGGTCAGCGACCGAGGCAATAAAGAAAAAAGTGTGAGTTTGATCAAAAACAAAAACATCTGATGCAGACAGGCGTATTTATATGCCCCGTGAACGGCAACCCTGAAATAACGCCGTAACGAACAGGTTAGAGAGGAGAAAATACCATGATGACATACGACCGTAACCGCAATGCGATCACCACCGGCAGCCGCGTCATGATTAGCGGCACAGGCAAAACTGGCGTGATTAAAGCGATCCACAGCGACGGGCTGGATGCCGCGCAGGTGCGCCGCAGCAAAACGGTTGAAGTGGAAGGATGCGAAGGTAAGTTCGAACCGATTGAGCTGATTCGCCTGGGTATGCACTAAACGGTGCGCAGACATGCCGCCGCGAACGGCGGCATGTGCTGAATTACCGTTGAGACACGTACTGCGCCACGGTCGCTTTCGCGCCCTTTTGCAGCAGCGTCTGGTATGCCTTCATCACCGCATCAACAAAGACGGCTTCACGCGGTAGCTCCTTGCCAAAGATGGCCTCGATGCCGAGCAGCGCCCTGACCCGGCTTTCCCCTTCCGCACTGCCTTTAACCGCCGCCTGAATCACTTCCAGCTGCGGATCGCTCACGTCAATTGCGTTACCCTGCTCATCCACGCCGCCGACATAGCGCATCCACCCTGCCACACCCAGCGCCAGCAGCGGGAAAGGCTTCTGATGCACCAGGTGCCAGCGCACGGAATCCAGCATGCGCTGCGGAAGCTTCTGGCTGCCGTCCATCGCAATTTGCCAGGTCCGATGGCGCAGGGCCGAGTTGCTGTAGCGGGCAATCAGGAGATCGGCATAGCGTCCTAAATCGACGCCTTTGACCTTCAGCGTAGGCGCCTGCTCGTTAAGCATCAGGGCGTGCGCGGCGACGCGGTAGTTTTCATCTTCCATACAGTCGTTAATATGCTGATAGCCCGCCAGATAGCCCAGGTACGCCAGGAATGAGTGGCTGCCGTTAAGCATGCGCAGCTTCATCTCTTCAAACGGGATCACGTCTGACACCAGCTCGGCTCCGGCTTTGTCCCACGCTGGACGGCCGGCCACAAAGTTATCTTCGATCACCCACTGACGGAAGGGTTCACAGGCCACCGCCGCCGGATCGCGCACGCCGGTAAGCTGTTCAATTTTATCCAGCGTGTCGGGGGTGACCGCAGGCACGATGCGATCCACCATCGTTGACGGGAAGGTAACGTGGGATTCGATCCAGTCCGCCAGCTCACCGTCTACCGCACGGGCGTACGCGCAGGTGACATTGCGCATCACGTGACCGTTCTCCGGCATGTTATCGCAGGACATCACGCTAAACGCCGGCAGACCCGCCGCCTTACGCCGCGCCAGCGCTTCCACGACCACACCCGGCGCAGATTTCGGCTGGTGCGGGTTTTGCAGGTCTGCGACGATAAAAGGGTGATCGAGCATCAGTTGCCCGGTCGCCGGGGAATGGCAGTACCCTTTCTCGGTGATGGTCAGCGACACAATCGCCACCTGCGGTTCGCACATCGCGGCCAGCACGGTCTCCAGCCCGTCAACCTGCGCATGCAGCGCCTTTTTTACCACGCCAACCACGCGGGAGGTCCACGCATCGGCAGACATTTCCGCCACGGTATAGAGATTATCCTGCGCGTTCAGATCGGCAATCTGCTGTTCGCCGCCAATCAGGTTAACCTCACAGTATCCCCAGTCGCTACCGTGTTCCGCGGCGAGGATGTCGGCGTACACTGCCTGATGCGCACGGTGAAACGCGCCAAACCCTAAATGAACGATGCGTGCTTTAAGGCTGTCGCGATCGTACTGTGGCAGCGTCGCGTTGGCCTGTAATAAGGTATTTTCCATGATTAAGACTCGTTAATTAGAAAGCTGTGGATCGCTGCCGCCCATGCTGAAGCGGCAGCGCCTGCTGACTACACCAACTAGAATGGTAGCTGGAGTAAAAAAATGAACTGCCATCAACCATACTGATACTGCCGTTTGAGTTTTTGATTTATATTAACTTTTGTTCATGTGGTGTGACACAAAATCAAAGTTGTGTGATAGGTAACGCAAGTTATAAACCATCAGCGTCGCGAGGAGACGGCACCGTAACCGACCGTCTCTTTCGGCGCAGACTCGGCTGCGTCTTGCGCCGCGCTTAAATCACGGTCGCGCACTTCCGGCATCAGGATCGCCGAGATCAGTCCAATCACGGAATAGGCCACCAGCATGGCGACAATCGGCCACCAGGAGCCGGTCATATTGCAAAAGATCCCTGCCAGTACCGGACCAAAGCCCACCGCTACGAGGCCTCCCGCCTCTTTGGAGATCGCCATACGGGTAAAGCGATTTCGCGAGCCAAACATCTCCGCCATGGTGATATTTTCCAGCGCAAACAGCCCCAGCACGGCGAAGTTATGGATAACGATGATGCAGAGCATGATCGTCCCGGGTGCATAGCTCTTATCGACGATGATCGACAGCATCGGATAGGCCAGAATAATGGCGGAGATATTGAGGATAATGTACGGCAGACGGCGCCCCACTTTATCGGAAAGCCAGCCCAGCAGCGGAATGGAGATAAACCCGAGAATGGAGCTGATCATCAGCGCATCGGTCGGGATGGCCTTATCGAACAGCAGCGTCTGGACCAGATAACCCGCGAGGAAGGTCTGGATGAGCCCCGAGTTGCCTGCCTGGCCGAAACGCAGGCCGGTCGCCAGCCAGAAGGATTTGCTTTTCACCATGGAACCCAGTGAGGTGTCCGGCTGCGCAGCTTGCACATCGTTCACTTTCTCAAAGACCGGGCTCTCCTTGAGGTTCATACGCAGCCAGATGGCGAAGATCATCACCACGACGCTGGCGAGGAACGGCACGCGCCAGCCCCAGGCGAGCAGCTGTTCACGATCGAGGGCAAAGAACATGATGGCCCAGATCGCCGTTGCGCTCAGCGTCCCGCAGTTAGTCCCCATAGCCACCAGCGAGGAGATGATGCCGCGTTTACCTTTCGGCGCGTACTCCGCCAGCATAGTTCCGGCCCCGGAGATCTCGGCCCCGGCACCAAGGCCCTGAATAATGCGCAGCGTCACCAGCAGCACGGGGGCAAAAATCCCGATCTGCGCGTAGGTCGGCAGGACGCCAATCAGCGTGGTGCAGATCCCCATCATGGTGATGGTAATGAACAGCACCTTCTTACGACCAATGCTGTCGCCCATTCTGCCGAAGATAAAGGCGCCGACGATGCGCGCAATATAGCCTGCGCCGTAGGTGCCCATCGCGAGGATCAGCGCCATCGCGGCGGACTGTTCCGGGAAGAAGATCTCATGGAAGACCAGAGCGGCACCCAGCGAGTAAAGCTGGAAGTCCATAATTTAAAGGTGCAAAAAATGAAAGCGTGAGTATGTAGAAAGTAAGCAGGTAAAAAGCAAAGTGTTAGCGCAAGACGAATCATCAACTTCTGTGTGTTTGAGTTGTTTTGCGCTAATTTTTTGCCCCATATATGCCCCATCACATCACCGGACAATCATCAAACTCACCAGAACGCGCATCGTTGATGATGTACGTTATCACTCCGAACACCGGACGCGATGTGTCTGATGCTTCGTTCTTATCCGGCAGACTCTCTCGCTTTCCATTCTCAAGATTCTCAAGATGGGGTTGCGGGTGAGACCGGTAGCGCTTAATCCTGAATTCTCCCTCATTAGTGCAAACCAGTAGTGAGCCATCACATGGATTCAGTGAGGCGTCTACGACAAGCAGTGCCCCGCTGAGTATGCCTTCCCGGTAATGCGTCGTACCGGCACGCATGAAGTAGGTAGCCGCTGGCCTGGTAATGATGCGCTTGTCGAGTGATATGCGTTCTTCAACGTAGTCTGCTGCCGGGCTCGGGAATCCCATGATGCACCTCCGATAGTTACTGTATGTAAATACAGTATTATTGATCGGTGGCGGTGATCAAGATGTAGGAAGCAAAAAGCCCAGATGACTGGGCTTTGTCATTTGTTTAGACTCGTGATATCAAAGACTAATCTTTATTGTTTTTTCGTTTGTCGCTGATATCGTACTCATTTGATGCAAAGATTGCCAACATGATGACGTCTACAGATATGGCGATCATGTCAACCTTGTTCCACCCAAGAAGCATAGAAACAAGGCTTACAACGCTTAGCAGTGCTGCAAATCTTATGATGTTATTGATAGCTGTTCTCATGTAACAATCCGCTTTTGATGCTGATGGCAAGCCAAAACCGTAAATTCAGGTGTGCCCTATCATATCAAGAATCCTTCGCCATCATTGATTTTTGTTCCTGGAAAAATCCCATTCAGCATGGAGCCAGATTAGCACCTACCAAACCAATACGTTTCGTCACCAAGCATGTTTGTGGTACATTTACGAACCTAAATTTTCTCAATTTTATAGATTATGAGCAATGATTAAGTATAGAGCGGATATAGATGGGTTGAGATCGATAGCTGTGCTATCCGTTGTTTTATTCCACTTTTTCCCGTTATTTCTACAAGGTGGATTTGTTGGTGTTGATATATTCTTTGTTATTTCAGGTTTTTTAATTGGAAAAATTATTATATCTGAGATAAAAGAAAATTCTTTTAGCTTTATAAACTTCTACAAGCGAAGGGCATTAAGAATATTCCCTGCCCTGATATTAGTATTGGGTTTCAGCTTTTTTATTGGCTACTCAGCGCTTTATGAACCAGAATTAGCATCACTATCAAAACATATCGCTGCAGGTTCTGGTTTTGTATCAAACTTAGTATTATGGTCTGAATCTGGATATTTTGATGCATCTTCGAACGCAAAGCCTTTACTTCATCTTTGGTCGCTGGGAGTAGAAGAACAATTCTATATATTTACACCAATTATTTTGATATTTGCAATAAAGCGAGGAATTCCCTTACTTAAGGTTCTTGTAACCTTAACGTTAGCAAGTTTTATATACTGCCTATGGACTATGCATTTTGATAGAACAGCTAATTATTATTCTCCATTTTCAAGGATGTGGGAGCTTATGGCAGGTGTAATGCTGGCTTTCATTAATATTTCAATGCCGCATGCCAATACATGCTTTAAGAGGTTTGGTAATTATATATCATTAGCAGGAATGCTTTTATTATCATTATCAGTTTTATTTATAAACGAAAGCATGAAATTTCCTGGCTACATTGCTGTATTTCCTGTACTTGGCTCCATGATGATTATTGCGGCAGGGCAAAATTCATACATAAACAGTAAAATATTAAGCGCCAAACCATTAGTATTTATCGGTTTGATTAGTTACCCATTATATTTATGGCATTGGCCTGTGGTAACGTTTGCGAGAATTATTAACGGAGATAAACTATCAACAGGGATTTTATTTGTACTTCTGGCGGTATCTTTTGCGCTTGCTTTTTTAACTTATGTTTTAGTTGAGAAGCCAATCAGATTTATGTTACCCCTAAAAAGCGAGCATAAAGCTATAATACTATCTATCGGGTTATTATCTGTTTTTTCTTTGGGTATTTCTGTATTCTTGAACAATGGCATCCATTCTCGCCAGTTCACTTCCATTAATGCGGAAAGGTCTACAGGTTATGATCCTGACATACCATTCACTGCTGATGGGTGCGGGATTGCAAAAGAGGATGAGAAAATCGTCCCGTTCTGCCAGCACGACAGAAGGGGTCAGCCATCGTATGCTTTAATTGGTGATAGTAAATCAATGGCTCTGTATGGCGGAGTGATGAGAACAGCTATTCCTGATAATTACTGGATGTATTTAGGTGGTAATAGCAGTAGCACCCCACCTCGAATTGTCATGCCAGTCTTTACCAATGACTCAAGGTACTCATACTATCAAGATGCATCTCGCGTCGTGATAGACGGACTTGCTGATAATGATGATGTTAAAGTTGTAGTCTATGCGATTGCATCGCGAGCAATTTTCCAACTTAAAAGCGATGATAGCATCGCAGATCTGCCTGAGACAAAAAACTATAGATTAGCTCTAGAGGGCTTGCTTAAAGGAGTAGATAAGTTAGTATCATCAGGCAAAAAGGTTGTTTTTGTTATTGATAACCCAACCCTCGCTCATCCAGAAAGTTGCATGGGGAGAAACACCACTTTTAAATTTATTAATGAATATCTTTCATCTGCAAATAAAAATTGCAGCATCTCTGTTAATGAGCAACTTAGGTTATCTGATAACTACAGAAAATTATTAGAAGATATTAAGAATAGATATCCCAACAAGGTGTATACCTTTGAAACTATAGATTTTATGTGCGACAAAGGAATTTGCTCACATCGTAAAAACGGTCATTTTATGTATTCAGAGACTGACCACATCTCAGGCTACGCATCAGGAATGATTGGTAATGCTTTGAATAAATTCCTTTTGACTATAAAGTAAGAACCTGCAATACATAGAGATAATTGTTAACATGACTGGCCGCCGAAAGGCGGCCATTTTTAGATTATGCAATAACTAATTACTCCAATAGCTGTCGAGGAACTATCATTTGCATTCATTGCAATCATTATATTTAAACCTATATCAACATCCTCCCTACTTAGTATTACCTCCCCAGATCTACCAAAGTCTGTTTTTATAACAACAGGTGATGATGGGTTATTTACATTGGTGAAATTGATATAAGCGTTTGTTTGTGTATTACCAGAAGCTGCATTTGTTGGCACTGATACAATGTCATATTTTATATAACATTGATGTCCGTATGGTATGGAGAAAAAACAAATGTTCTTAGATGTTCCACCTGGGACGGCCGTGTTTAATGTCACTTTACCGTCTTCTTTATATCCGTTATATCCTTTCCAGCCTGAAGCAATCATTCCGAATGGAACAGGCCCAGTATTCCCATCGATACCTGAATAACTATTGCTGCTAGATAAAATAAATTGCCTTGAGTCAAACTCCCCAGCACCAGTAGGTGCCTGCACATAAAGTACAATGGTTTTAGTTTGAGAAAAGGTATTGCCTGAAATAAGAAGTGGGAATGGGAATCCTCCAGTAAGAACTGTAGAAGATTTTTGCACCCAAATGTCATATCCATTGAGTATGAAGCAGTTTCCGATTATAGTTTTGCTTCCTTCAGATGCCGGGTTGGTTACGCTTGAAGGTATGGTAAAATTGACACCTATTCCATTGTTTTCTATTTGTAATCCTGACATATAGAACGTTGTGTTAAAACCAGCAATTATACCCACAGTTGTATTTTCTGATATAGTACATCCAAGTATGGCTTGCGATCCACTATAAGCGCTTTCACTAAGACTTAACCCCCTATCGCACAAGACGAACTCACATCCAAAAAACCTGTTTTGATCTGAACCACCTTCTGACGCGGTAACGACCTTATCCACTACACAACCACTGGCGCACCACAATGCCCTGCAATCGTTCCAGGAATTAAGATAACAGATACCACGGACATTCCATCCCGCATCGAAGTAGCGCATGTTAACATTGTTAAATGTGTTATTTCTGACGTGATAAACTCCGCTGTTTATGGTTTCGTCGGTGCATATACCGTAAAGACCTTTTGAGTCTAACGACGGCCCTTCAAGCATAATGTCTTTGATATGTACACCAGTGATTCCGTAGGCATCAAACATATAATTATCCAAGGTAGCCCTCAGCTTGAATACACTATTATTTCCTGCTGACTTGATGCATGGGAATTGCTTTGTTGTTACACTTGAGCCACCGTTACCTCGGATTGTAATAGGCTTTGAAATTATAATTTCTGCTGAGACGTTATAAAATTCTGCCGGAACATTGAATATTAGCTCCCCTCCCCATGGAGTAGCATCAATGGCAGCCTGAATGCCTGCAGTGTCGTCATTCACTCCATCGCCAACTACACCCTCAAAATCGAGAACGTTAATTTCCTGCGCCAGCTTTGAATGTACTGTCTGAGTTTTTGCGCCTGTGTATGGCTGCTTAGTTGTCACCAGCGCGTCACCTAATGAATCAGAGTCACTCGCTAGCTGCTGTCTAAGCGCTGCATCACCTACGCTCAACCATTTCCCTTGACCAATACCACCTGTGGTGTCCGGAGTTGACCCAGCAGGAACAGTTTTAGGAAATGCTCCATCCCAGCGGTAATATTCACCATTCGCCTCCAGGCGCAGCACCTGATTTGGCAAGGTAAGAGTATTACCATCCTCAAAGCTATCCAGAGTGATGTAGCCAAATGCGGCAATAGCCTGCTGCGCAAGCCAGCGCATGCCTTCAATGGTGTAATGCTGCACACCGAATCGGTCGGTGTAAGCCCATCCCATTGAGGTAACGAACTCGTCAATTTTCCCTGCGTTAAATTTCAGATCGCGGGGGGATTCGCTTGGAACAGATAGATTGGTTGGTTGCGTAGCCATATTGATTCCATAAAAAACCCGGCGCAGTGGCCGGGTTGGGGTGATCGGGATAGGTCTTATTGGTAAATCAGATCGCTATACTCAGCGAGGGTTAATGCTGTGCTGCCCTTTCCGTCTGGTTGCTTAGCCGTAATAGTCCACTGCCCTGCATCGAGCTCCTGAGATGTGGCGATGACGTACCGGGAAGGTGACTGGACGTCGACACCATCAAACAGGTTGAGCTCAATGCTCGGGATGGCAGCGGTAAAGCCGAACGCCGTATCAGCGCGAGGAGATGCCTGGTATCGCGCAGTGGTGGCGCCGGATGAGTCCGTGATCTGCACAAACATGGTTCCGGAGAAATTGATGCGCTCACTCGTCTCAAAGTCATTCCCGAGGCGCGACACAATATAACCGGCCTGCTGGTTAGTGTCATACGTGTCAGGCACCTGGACCATGTCGCCGATGTTCACCCACTCTCCGTCCGCCATTGCGGTGATCTGCATGGTCATGCGGGAATAGATAAGCCGCTTGCATTCCCGCAGCGCGCGCTCGTTGGCCTGGAAGCGATTCCTGACGTACAGCATTTCGAACTTCTTCGCTTTGGCCGGCGATCCTTCAATGATGGAATTTCCGGATATCCGGTACCGGACAAAGTCCTGCTTATTAGTGTCTGGGTTGCGGAACTGCACTTCTACGCCGTCATAGCCGCCAGGCAGCGTCATGTCGTAGGAGAGCGAGTAACCATCAGGCTTGGTATTCGAGCGGTTAAATATCGTGGCCGCAGACGTCTTTTTGCTGTCTCGGGTGAATGACAGCACGCCATTGTCGTCGTAAACCGAGACGCTGGCAGCGTCACAAATGCTCTCCATGCGCGAACCTAGCGACACATCCTCATCGTCAAAGGTGAAATCGAAATACCCAAGACGCGGGTCGATAGCGTCGATTTCAGCCTGGATCTGGTACAGGCCATAAATATCAATGCTCGACTCCGGCTGCTGCCCGACGTTCAGCCAGTTAAACAACGCGATATCCGCAAATTTTCGTGACGGCCGGAGCGTATAATCAACCTGCTGCGTCGACATGTTGTAGCTGATGACATGTCGTGTAATGAGTGCGTTATATTTGCGATCTCGTGAACCTGTTGCGTTTTCTGTCGCCCTGACTTTTACCATGACCAGAGTATCGTCAGGATGGACTACGTTTGTCCGCACGTTAACCGCATGAATTTCTTCAACCTGCAATTTGCTGGCGTCGCTGCTGTTATCGGTGCGCTGGAAGGATATTGCATACCGACCATACCCTCCGACTGGAGTAATTTTATCGGTGCGATAAAACGTCTCGGAGGTGTGGTCATGTGGCGTTGTCTGCTTGTATATGAAGGTTTGCTCAGTTCCTGGTATCTGATCGTTGTTTTCATCAACCTTCCATAGCGTGACCTTCCAGTTCGTCTCGCTATCACCACCGAGCCCTGATTGCGTATGCAGCCACAACTGGCTTGAAGGAAGAGGTGAAAAGAAAGGGCCTACAATAAGCGCCGCGTTATCATTAAGGATGAATTTTGTTGTGTTTATCGTCGCGCTTTCGATCGGGATATTTGGTCCATCCAGCCGGTCGAATGTGAATGTGTAGTAAAAAACAGGATTCACAACCGCGCCGTTATTCGTCTCTGCAAAGCTAATTAAATTTGCAGAAATAGTAATATCCTCAGTTTTTGTCCCACCTGTCACAGGATAAGAAACGTTGATCGTAAAGGTAACCGGGTGTGGAAATGCCAGGTCAGCGAAGTAATCAAAGGAAGCCTGCTTGACTATCTTCATTGCTATTTGACCACCTGCATAAGTCCCGCTGATAACTGTGTTTGCCGTTGCTGTCTCTATCGGGAAATCACCACTTTCATTTAGGCCAGGCACTTCCTGCCCGTCGACGTCATCAAACTGATAGCCTTCAAATACCTGTGGAATGACAGCACCAGGGTTAAAGATGGTATACGTCGCACCAGCCATCGACCCAAGGTTTGTTTCAGAGAATCGCACTGACGAAATGTCATAACGTCCAAGACCGAAGTTCATCAACTCTGTGATGTACTTGAGGTTGTTCTCATACTCAAAAAGAGACTCTTGAGTCAGGTCAGGGTAAGCCCTAATTTGCCCGAAGTTATCCGGCTTTGCTTCACCGTTGCGAGCGATGTTAGTCTGGCCCTTCAGGCTGTTATTTGGCGATGTCTTGCTGTTGCCTGAAGCAGCACTGGCATTTGGCTTCGGCATCAGCGAAGACAATACTTTTTGGGTGAACTTGATCGGGTTCAGATGCTCGAGCGGATTTAGCAGCGTACCGACAAGACCGCCTCCCTTTGGCTGATCGAAAATGATTACCCTGTCGTCGTCCTGAAGTGCAAACTGCAGCTCATCATCTGGCTGCAGTTCTTTGCCGTTAACGTTAATGCGGATATCGCGGTGAAAACTTTCCTGCTCAAGCCATTCTGAAAAAACCGTGCCGTTTTGAACTACCGCCCGGTCCTTCGGCATCCCCGGAACGCGCTGAATCTCGATTACCGGCATAAGTGTAAAACTCCACTCTGGTGAATAGCTTCTGAATTGTCCGGATGGCGTCGAACCGGACGTGTCCATTTTTCCCGCGGCTGTGCAGCGCGCGACCGTCAACAATCAGGCCGACATGCACAGGCTTGCTGCCAACCCAGGCGACGAAGATCCCGCCCTCATTGAACGTGGCGCCCGGCTGCCAGAAAACGACATCAGCGTCATAGCACGTCATGAAGTCGCGCCCGGATTCGTAATCCACCGTCTGGTGAATTTCGATCCCCATAACGTGGCGGTAATAGAGCACCACCAGGCCCCAGCAGTCAGCAGCGTCAAAGCTGCAGGCGCGGTTACTCCAGGGGATGCCCTCAACCCGCGAGATGAAGTCGTCTTTAAGCATTCTGGAGCCCCGGATATTCTTCGACGGTGTACAGCCGCCCGACGTTGCGATTAAGCGGGTTTACGCGCGTCAGGCTGCACGTCACGTCCTTGTCGTCCATCGAGCAGTCACTGACGTAGAGCGTCCACGACTTGATGGCCGTGGACATATCTGCTGCGTCAAATTGCTGGTACGTCGCCGAGATAGGCGTGATGCGCGAGTAGGCTTTCCACTGTTTTAGTTGCTGCTTGAAGTCCTGCGCCAACCGCCCAAATTTGACGGTGCTGTCGAGGATCGGCGTGTTGCTCTGCTGGCTTTCGGTTAATTCCATGCGGCATGGCGTGTATACCTGGCCTCCGAGCGTTTTGGGGAAAATCTGGTTATTAACGAGCCTGATGTAGCCAAAGACCGGGCTGTAAAAAGTGATGGTTTCGTACAGGATTCGGTTTGGCCTTCGGCTCTGAAATTCTCTGAGCGTAGGCATTATGGCACCTTCGGTAAAGTCTCGGGGTCGCGCCCGTCAGGATAGCCCGTGACAATGATGTCCAGCCAGGAGGCCCATGGTGGCGGCAGCTCAACGATAATGTCGTCAAACTCGTCATCGGAGTTAACCAACTCGCGCGCAATGACATCACCGCTCCACGTGAAAATGGACCCGGACTGTGACCACGACGGCCAGGAGAGAAAGTGCAATTCCTGCACCTCGACACCAGTATCGCCGGTCCCGGAGCCAAGCGGCATCGTGAACCACTGATTGCAGTTGTCGAGGTAGTTCGGGCTGCGCAACCACTGCATGAATGCACGGTGCTGGTCCTGGGTGAAGATCCACGTCAATGAGAATGACGTCTTTAGGTCGTCGGTTAATTTCTGAAATACCGGCGCCCCGACCGTAGGCTGGTCGACGCGAAACCCGGTATCGGTAGTGGGTGATTTCCCTTTCTGGGCCAGCGGCAACCAGTCAGGGTACGGAATTGGCATGTTATCCCCTTGCTTTGCGTGGTGCCTGATGGTTTTGTTGGATGGCCTGACTCACTCGACCGCCGTTATTGATATCAGCCACAATCATATCGATGGTTACCCCATTGCCGTCCTGAGTGGCCTGGGCATCAACAGTCGCGCCGGTATAGTTCTGAATGTTGATGGTGACAGGAACAGAACTACCGCCTGCACCGGCATTCATCTGCTTGTTGCTGATGACCTTGCCGTTGTCGCCGGGGATCATGTACTGGCTACCATTCGACGCCTGGTAGATTTCAGGCATGCCACCCTCACCCACCTGATACGTACGACCAGCCGATACCGGTCCGCCGTTCTTACGCTTGCCAGCAATACCACCAGCCATCGCCATAGCCGCGATAAGGGCTGCAATACCGATCGCCGCGGCACCACCGAATGAACCTATTGAGGCAACGGCCGCAGCTGGTGTCCATACCGCCATCGTGGTCGTGGCCGCCGCGGTGCTTGCAGCAGTGGTTGTCGCTAAGCCTGCAGTTTGAGCCGCAGTAGTGGTGGCAATCGCAGAGGTTTGTGCAGCAGCACCCATCACGGCAGATTTTACCCAGTCGACGCCCATCTGAACGAAGCCGTTAATCAGGCTATTCAGGGCATTGCTGGCGAGTGATTGCATTGCCTCCTGCGCCGACATGCTTCCAGTCAGGATCCCGGTAAAGGCATTGGATGCATTGCCTGCGAGAGAATCAAAGCTCGCGGCCAGCAACTCATTACCCATACTCTGGTTACGAAAAATCTCCCACTGGGCAGCGATGCGCGCCTGCTCATACTGCGTGTCAGTTGCAGCACGCAATGCCATGGCGTTCTGGTGAGTAATCAGCCCCTGCTGCTCGTATGACTGAATAAGCGCGAGTTTCTGGGCGTTCTCGTTAGCCAGCTGCTGAACAGGGTCAACTCCGCCTACAGCCTCCTGCTGTGGCGTTACAGCCTGTTGGGCCTGGATTTTCGCGAGGTTAGCCTGGTGCGTTGCCGCCAGTCGCTCTGAGGTCTGGTTGTACTGTTCCTGACTGATTTTCTTCGCTGCCAGCGCCGTATTCAGATCCTCAACATCCTGTTTGTAACTGGCGTTCTCAGCCGCTTCAGGGAGAAGCTTCTGCGCTGCAGCTTCAGCCTTAATGGCGTTTGCAGTGTCCCATTTTTTTGCTGCGTACTGACCGGCCAGAGCTATTTGCTCTTTGGTAGCGCCTTTTCCAAGCGACTGCTGCGCAGTCAGGATCGCCTGCTCGCGACTCAGCTTGTTCGTTGAGTCTGCCGCCAACTCCGATTGCTGCTTGAGGTTAGCCAGCTTCTGGGCAATAGAATCAGCCTGGGAAGCCCCCTTCTTCTGCTCGGACTGGAGAGTCTTCTGTGCCTGCGTATTTTTGTACGTAGCGGCAGCATCATCTTCCATCTGCTTGGCATGCGGATCATCCTTCGCAAACCCGGCATCTTCGGCAGCGTATTGCGCCTGCAGCCGTGCGCGGGCCTCCCCCTGCAACTTCGACAGCGCAAGATTGCGCTCAGACTGCTTGATGAGGTTCTTCTGCCCGGCCGTAAGGTTGTCGGTGGACTTGTTCAGGCTGTCGACGTTGATTTTCGCGTTGGCCGCCTCTCTTGCCAGATCGACAAGCTTACCTGCCAGTTCAGCAATGGCTGACTGCCCGTCTTTGGATGATGACTTCATTTCCTGGAGTTTTTTCGCCAGTTCCTGAAGTGCTTCCGGGGATGGGTTATTGCTCAGATCTGATAGCTCTCTTGCCAGATCAAACGCTGACTGCTTGCTGATGCCGAGGCGTGATGAAAGGGTGCTCACCGTTGCAGAAAGCGAGTTCACAATACCTGAGGCATATTGTCCCTGGCTGTTGGCCTGTTGAATGGCCTGACTCCAGTCATTGGTGGTTACGCCAAGAGCTGACAGCTCATCGTTGAACTTTTTGATGCTTGGAGACGCACCGCCAACAGCCGCCAGTGCGCGATCTCCTAACGTGATGAAAGCATCAGACGCGTCACTAATGGCCTTCGGAATCTTTGATATCGCCTGGTTATACTCGAGCAGCGCCTGATTTCTCAGCAAAGTAGCCACGTCGGCATTTACGCGTGCCAGGGCGGCATATTTGTCTGAAAGCGCGGCCACACCTTGCGAGGAAATGGTGATCACCTTATCCATCGCTTCAGCTGCGTCTTTCAGCGCATCCATGGCGTTCTTGCCGCCATTGAGCGAAGTGATCAGCACGCCAGCCAGTACAGAGCCAAGGGCGATTATAGCGCCAACCACGGCACCGCCAGGACCGAATGCGCCAGCAAGCTGTGACCCCTGTTGTGAAAACGCGACCAGGGCATTTTGCCCGCCCTGCACCTGCACGATGAAGTCCTGAACCTGGTAACCAGCCTGCTGCATGCTGGACTTCCAGTTTTTACTCCCACCAGCTGCAACATCAGTCATGCGTTTCATGTCGAACAACTGACCGGTAAGCTCACCTATCTTCTGCTTATCGGCCTCTGTTGCGCTTGCCCCTGCACGTAATTGGGCGGCCAGAATCGCGGCGCTGCGAGCCCCATTGGTTTGTTGCTCGCTCAGGATCGCTATTTGATTAGACAGGTCAGAGGTTATTCCGCTGATTCGGTTGGCTTCATTCGCCTGCTGGGCAAGTTGCTTAGCGGCTTCTGCAGATGCAGCTGAGGCTGACTTTTGAGCCTCACGCATATCAAAAAGAGCACCTGCGAGCTGAGCGATCTTGGCCTTTTGGGCGTCAGATGCACCCTCTCCAGCACTTAACTGAGCCGCAAGGATGGCTGCACTTCGCGATCCCGCCTGCATTTCAGTATTCAGGATGGATACTTCTTTCTCCAGTCCAGATATTGATGATTCCGCGCGCTGCGTAGCTGCTGCTATTGATGCTGCTGACTTGGCTGCCGCATCCGATGAGGCTTTCATGTCATAAAATGCACCGGCCAGTTCCGCGATAGTGCGCTTTTCTTCCTCGGTGGCATTCGCTCCAGCCCTTAGTTGCGATGCGAATACTGCGGCACTGCGGGCTCCATTCACCTGCGCCTCTTCAAGGATCGCAACCTGGTTACCGAGCGCCTCAATAACAGCATTTGCTCGGTTGAACTCGCTCGTTGTGCTTCCGGTACCAGTGCGAGCCTCCTCCATAGCACGCGCAATACCGCTAACGCTCGTGTTCAGCTTGCGAAGCTGGTTGTCCATCGAGTTTGCATAACCTGCCAGTTCAGTAAACGCAGATCCGGTTTGGGATGCGCTCTGATCGAGGTTATCCATTCCCTTGCCGGACTGCTGGGCTGCAGCATCCAGTTTATCCAGAGCATCAATGGCCTGTTTCCCGCCCTGCAGCAGCGGCTCAACGTCGGCGCTGATTTCATAAACGATGCTACCGGCGTTCTTCTCACCTGCCATGTCATTCTCCGGTTATTGCTTTGCTTTTGCCCTGCGTGCGGCCTGTTTAGCCAGGTACTCATCGGCGATACTGTCGTACTCTTCGCGAGTGAAGCCTTTCTGGTCAGGGTATTTCGCCGCCAGCAGCATCTGGAATTCGGTCATCGTTAACTTAGAGGCTTCGTCGCGGTTCATGCCGAAGTGACTACGTGCCGCGCTGATATAGTCGAAGGCTTTAAACTCTGTGGTGCGCTCGCCTGTTTCGTGGCGCTGCAGCTGGCGGACCTTAGCTTTTCCGACGACGCCGTGCTGCATGAGGTGCTGCGCCAGCACGATGATATCGTTCTTCGGCATCTGGCCCGGGCGGTAGACGACACAATGCCGCCAACCCTTCCACTCGCCAATCATTGGCGTCAGATCGTCATCGCAGCACGCCTGCAGCACCAGCATGCACGTTGATAACAGCTTCTCAGCGGCGCGGTTGAATGATGGTGAAAGCCATTCAGGAAAACGCCCCAGCGTGCCAGCGCACACCTCAATGAGCTGAGCGACATCATTGCCGTGGATAGTGGCGTACGTCTGCACAATCTCTTCCGGAGTGCCGATCCTGGTCATAGCCTCGAATGATGGCCGGAGCAGGTAATCTTTTCCGCCTTCACGGCTGTCGCTGATTGAGATTTCGCCAATATCGGTTAAAGCGGTCATAGGCCTTCCAGTAAACGGTCATTATCAAGGGCAGCACGCCGCCCTTTGGAATGTCCGTTAGGTAACGGTAACCGTATGCACGGCCACAAAGTTGCCGTCTTCGGTATTGATGATGATCTGCGCGCTGCCGGTGGCGACACGCGTCACGGTAACGGTGTTGCCTGAGGCGGTTGCCGTTGCTTTGGTCGCATCGGTAGTCGCTACAGTGAAGTTTTTGTTGGTAGCGCCGGTTGGTGCGATGTTCACCGTGAAGGTGCTGGTACCGCCTGCCGTACCGGTGCTGGTTGTCGGGGTCACAGTTACGCCAGTCACCGCAACCGCAGTGATTTCGTTCACTTCGATGGTGCTCGCGTCACCGACTTTGAACTCGGTTGAGAACGTGACGATGTCATTTGTGCCGCCGTCAGAGCTCAGTGCGGTGATGTTCATATAGCCGATGAATTCAACCGGGCCGTAGTCCATGCGCACCCAGATCCCAGGCTGGCGCTTGGCCTTGAGCTCGTCAGCGAAATACTTGATGAACTTGCCGACACCGTACTGATCCAGCTTGTCCTTCTTGCGCACTTCGCCTTCGAAGCTCAGGGTAAAGTCACTGTTGGTGATGATGGTCTCGACATAGCCGCCGCCGTCATCCGCATCAGAGGTAACCGAGTTCGGGTTGAAGTCGAAGCCTTTCGACGTACCAGCAGCCAGCGCCTTCCACTCACTTTCCAGTGGTTTGACGTCCGGGCAGCCATCGGCGACTTCCAGCACGACCGCACCGCCGAACAGGCGCTCGTTCGAGTTCTGGCAATTAGCCATTTGAAACTCCTCTTTGACGTATAAAAGAAAACCCGCCGAAGCGGGTTATTTGGTTGGGATGGCTATTCGCCGTAAGTGCAGGCGAACTGGAGTCGGAAGACTATTCGCCCTTCTTCTGTGAGCACCGGCGCGGGAATTGCGCCTATGTTCTGGATGTAGCCGACACACTCGTCAGCCATTGGGTTGGCCTGGACGTAATCGACGATGCGTTGCACGGCGTTTAGCGCGTCTTTGCGCTTGTCCTTCGCGCCGACAACGTCGACCAGGACGTGGTACTCAGAGCCGAGGTCAGTGCGGATATTCGAGCCTCCGTTTGGCCTGAACACCATGATCGCCTTCGACAGGTCGCCCGGGTCGTCGTACATCAGTTGCTGCACCGTGAAGCCTGTAGTTAGCCCGGCGTCGCCGAACATGTTGCGCACCCGCTCGTGCATCATGGGTGTCATAGCGAAAGCTCCTTGCGCATTACCGCATCAACGTTATCGCGCTCGTCATTCGCGCCTTTGGTCAGGAATTGAGGTTCACCATGCGGATCCCAGTAGTTTCCTGTTTCGGTCCCGCCGCCGAACTGCTGTCCGGCACGGGTCGTACCAAAGTGCGCGCGCGGCTGGCCTTTCAGCTTTCCAGACGCCTCATGCACATACGCAGCATAGTTGGCTGAGTAGCCGATGCGCCCGGTGATGTACACCCCGCCAGCGTCGATTTCACGGAACTGACTGTTAATCAACGTGGAGGTGTCGATCGGAGTGTAATAGGCCGCCCGCGCACCGATAAGTATCATCGCCGACTGCAGCGCGCGAATTACCTTGCGCCCCTTAACGTCGTTGATGACATCATTCAGATGCTTTTTCGCCTGGCTAATACCTTTCACTTTGATGCCCATGGCTACACTCCCGTAATAATCGCCCAGTCATCTTCCAGACCGTCGAGAGTGTCGTTCCAGCGCGTTACGTGACGCACCTCATCGGCACCGGCCACGACCGGGTCTGGTTCAGTGCTAACACCAATCAGGATGTAATCGCCCTCATCGGCCAGCGAAAACGCAGTAAAGAAGGTGTTTTTTACAACAACCTCTTTACCGATTGAGCCGAGCTTTGCTGACAGACCGCCGATGTAGTCGCACATGATGGTTTCAGGCGGTTCGTATGGGTCGACAGGATCGCCAAACTCATCATTACCGCCAGCGCCCTTACGCCATATCGTGCACGGCTTGTTGTAGGACCATGAAGCAGTAGACGACATTAGTCCTCCTTCCAGCGCAGCACCTTCGCGCCAGTCGCCCGGATGCGCGGGCAGTTGATGAACCACTCGCCATCCGATTTCAAGTAACCGGTAGTCTCCCGCCCGGTGTCGGTCATCACCCATACGCGAGTGAAGGAACGGGGCAACCCGTGCTTAACTGATTTGTACGTCATCACTTATCCCCGCACATGCAGCCGCCCTTACCGATCCAGATACCAGCGAATGCCGGGGTGGCGGTAGGGTCGGCAGGAATAAGGGAGGTTGCACAACCGTACTTATCCAGCCCCCGCAACAGGTTCACTGATGCTTTCCAGCGGTCGGTGAACGACTGGTACCGGAAAGAGCGGGACGCCCCGCTTGGAGCCGTCTGGCTGGAGATGTATTTGTCCCCCTGCCCGAGCCCCATAAGCGCCAGCAGATAGAGCTGAATCAACAGCGAGGTCGATGCCGGATAATGCGCATCGAGACACTCCTGAATGCTGTTGGCCTGGTCGACGAGAGCCTGAAGAACAAAATCGGGAATGGTAATTCCCTGGCTCTCCAGATACTCCTTTGCCTGTTCGAGAGTTACCATTATCGACTCCGTGAAATACCCCGCCGGAGCGGGGCATAAAAAAACCGCCTTAGCGGCGGCTGTTATTCAGCAGGGAAAAGCTTTTCGAGTTCGCCATCCGGCAACAGCTCACTGAGCTTTTCAGCGCCCAGGGTGCCTTTAAACTCAATCCCCAGCTCAGTAAGGCGGTCCTGAATAATCTCCTTGCGAGATTTCTCGCCAGTACCGGCACCAGGTGTCGACGGGGTAAGTTCTCCGCCTGCCTCACCATTCATGAGACGGACGTTAGACTTCAGCGCCGGGTGCAGTTCTTTCAACTCCACCACCTGCCCTACCTTCACGCCGAACCATGCGCGCACAACTTCGTATTTAGCCATGCTGTTTCCTTACGCCAGGTTAGCGCCGTAGACAACACCAGACAGGCCCTGATCGTCTGCGGTGATTTGCAGACCCTCAGCAGACATGATCTGGAAGTTGTAGTTAACGTTAGGGAGTGGACGCGGCAGTGGCACAACGCCGACGGCCATGCCAACCAGTGGAGAGATCACGTCACGGCGACGTACATACGCGATAAACTCGTTACCGGTCAGCGCGAAGCTCATGCGGATTTCTTTCACCGGTGCGAATGGCAGAACAGCCTGCAGGAGAGTGCCGCTCACCACACCATTAACTACGTATGGCTGAGCCATATTTGCCCAGATCTCAGGGGAAACCCACATCACATCATACTGAGCTACTTTGTTGGTGCGTGCGGTGGTACCGAATGCTCCTTTACCAAAGAACTCAAAATATTGAGTCGTGGTTGCGCTGGTCAGGTCGATGTTCGCACCACCAGCACCAGAACCGAGGTTAATCTTCTTGGTGTTGCGGTGGTTCTTGATGCCCTGCGCCGGGTAGGACTGAACCTGAATTTTTGAATCGCCGTTCAGGTAGTAGTTGACGCGCTTCTGGTTGAACTTGCGCATCTTCGCCATCTGCGAATCCAGAACCAGATCAATGCCTACAGAGTTAAGGCCAGCAGCATGACGCCAGTTAACACCGTAGCCAGCAGTGAACACCGGAATCGGGTCGCCATCGCTCGCGTAGTCAGTGTGGTCGAAGGAGAATGGCGCCTGACCATCGATGCTTACTGACACGTCGTCAGCGATGTCGCCGACCACGTTATACAGCTTGGCGGTTTTACCAACCGGCAGCACGGTCTGAACGCCGATCAGGTCGTTTACGATTTCCATGCCAACTTCCTGATCCCGCAGCTGCAGCACCTGGTTGTCAATCTCAGCCCAGAAGTCACGGGAGAAACCGCCAACAGCGTTACAAGCCAGCATGTCAGGCGTCATCATTGCGCGGTTAGCTGCAATGATGGAATCGTTCTGTAGGTTCCACATGTTGCGGTTTGCCCACAGCTCACTCCAGTGCCCGCCAAGGCGGGAGTTAGTCGCCAGCGTCTCTTTTGAGAAGTACATATGTTTTTGTCCTTTTGTTACGCGCCAGCAGCGGCGGCAGTGCCAACGCGCATGCGCACGCGGATGAAGTCGGTGGTGCTGGCCGCGATGGTGTATTCATCCTGGCTGTATCCGATCACTGAATCAGTGTCATCGGTTGCCAGGGTAAACTGACCGGCAGTGCCCAGCTTGATCGGGCTGTCTTTTTTATACGCACCAGGCAGGCAGCGCAGAGCCAGCTCACGACCTTCTTCGACGTAGTTGCCGACAGCAGAATCACCGGCAGGGATTGATTCAGTGATGGTCAGGCCCTGGTGGTAACCGACATCGATGATGTACAGGCGGCCGGTTAGCGCGGTGGCCTGAGCGAATTTATCGGATGCGTTGATGATTGCGGCGGTGCCAGGAAGCAACCCGGCGGCCGTTGTGCGGGTTTCGGTCTTGTACAGAGACTGACCGTCGATATTAACGCGACGATAACGTGGCATTATTCCGGCTCCTTACTTGAAGTGTTCGTCTGCGGCTGGTGCGCCGGTTTCTTTGTGCTGCTGAGCATTGTTGGTGCCCAGCGGCGCAGCTTCGCCCAGCGACTTGAACATCGCGTCCAGAGCTTCGCCTGACAGAGCGTTCGCGACGATATCGCCATGGACCTTCGCAACCGCTTCGCGCTTTGCTTTCTCTTCGGCACGGGAGTTCGCGGTAAGGGTTTCCGCGAGTTGCTTCTGATTGGCCTGCAGCGCATCAACCTTTTCCGCGAGAGGCTTAATAGCCGCTTCAGTATTGGTCGCAACAGCCTGGCCGATCATGCTGCCGATTTGTTCCAGTTCTTCTTTGGTTAAAGGCATGTCGCCCTCCGTTTTGTGGTTTGGTGCAGGCTGTTCCTGCGGTGTGAATAGAGCTTTGAATTTGTTAGCGACGACTGCCACCCACGACTCCTGGCGCGCTACTGCGGTTCCGGTATCGTCGATTGTGATCTTCCCGCCATCAGCGGAATAACCGTAAACCTGAGCATCACCGCCATTTCGCACGATGACCACCTGCGAGTCAGTGAAGTCAGCAACCCAGGCATATTCATCCGTGCCCGGCGCAAACTTGGCTTTGGCTGCCCGATCGAGACGCTGCTCGCGCTCCCGGTAGGATTCACCCACCAGCGCGCCGGAGTTCGCTTTAAGCGGCTGCGCCAGATCGGCGTTTACCATCAGGCCAACGCCCTGCTCAGGGGTGGCGGCTCCGACTTCGTGCAGTAGGATCGCGTCGTGGTCCATGCTGTGAATCTTCGCCACCCACTCGGCACCCGTAGCTCTCTGTTGTTCGTTAGGCTCAAGCTGGTCGAGGAAAGCGGCGACACTGGTATGAATCGGCGGAACGTCATCGCCGCGCTCAATGGCAGCGACACGCTCAAGCAGTTCCCTGCCACCTTCCGACTCGCTGGCACGGGCCACATCAACCCACTTTTCGAGGTAAATTCGATTGCCGGACTTCTTAACGTTGCGGTTCCATGCGCCGATATGGCCTGCGTTAATCCCCTCTGGAGAGAAAGCAGACACGAACTGACCATTAACCTGAGGATGGCCCAGCGGCGCCAGGGTACCTTCCAGCCCCTTATAGTGGGCGTCGATTTGTTCTTGCGTGTACAACCCGCCATTCATGACGACGTTTGCCGGCAGCGTGTAGCTCGGCAGCACCAGGTGCTCACGCCCGTTGTATGTTTCGCGCCGGATAGACTGGCTGTTCACCTTCGTGGTGATGTTGACCTGCATAGGCATAGTTATTTCTCCGCCCAGGCGTAACCGCGCGCCTGCATCGATTTATATTCCTGTTTGAGTTTCGTGATGGTATCCGGGTATTCCGGATTCCCGTCCGCATCAACCAGCACCGACTGCTGGCTGCATTTGCAGTTGATGGAGTTACCATCTTTGCTGTACCAGTCGCGGACCTCTTCGTTGGTGTAGAGGTGGGCGTGACGCACTGCATGGGTGTGTCGGGTCGTCGGTGATAGCGCCGAGATGTGAACCAGCAGCGTTTTCAGGCCGAAGAGGTCATTCGCCTCCTGGTCTTCATCCCACTTTGCCCGGCGCAGCGCGGTAGTCACTTCAGTGCGCGCTATACGGTTTGCCCGGCGTTTCTCGATGCCGGTCTGGTCTGTCAGGTTGCGGGCAATGTCCAGCGGATTGAGTCCACGGCCCACGCCATCAGTCAGCACGCGCGCCATATCTCGCTTAACGTCAGCTGTCAGCCCCTTCATTTCCTCAAACACACGGGCATGCACCAGCGCCATGCGTTGCTGGTACGGATCGCTTGCGAGGATTGACGCCAGCGACTCACGCCAGGCAGCGTACACTGGTGATTGCTGGCTGAGGTTGTAGAACGACTGCCCGGTCCCCTTCTCCGAAGCCAGATCGATGTACTCGTAAAACCACAGGTCGTAATCGCCACCTTCAAGCAGCACCTGATCCACCAGGTAACTGGCATCGTTCAGGATGATGGAGAGCAGCGTTGGGTTTAACTGGTATTCGTATCTGGCGTTTACTGCGAGGGAGGAAGGTATTTTGTCGAGTGCTGATTTGTACGCTTTGCCAATCTTATTCATGCGCCTGGCGAAGTCTTTCATTGCCCGGCGTTCCAGCGCATCGGCTCCGGTCGGATCCTGATAGTTACGCGGCAGAATTGGTGGCTTCGTCTTCTTCGTCGCCATCCTCTTCTCCTAACGGGAATTCATCAACGTTTTCATAACCGGCAGCTGTGCGAATTTCTTCACGACTGAAGGCTGGATTCTCTCCGCTGCCCTGGAACGTCTGGTTAATCTCTGCCATGGTTTTGGCATTGGCGAGCTTCTCAGTTCCAGTCTGCTCGTTTAGGTCATCCCAGATAACCGTCTTCTCGCTGACAGCATCAATGATTTTCAGGTCGATTAGCTTGTCACTGAAGTCTTCAATTTCGAATGACAGGTCACCACGGCGTGACTGGCAGCGAGCATTCATATACTTCTGATCTTCAGTGCTCGCCCTTTCGCCAGTTTGCATCCCCACCAGAATTTTCACTGGCTCATCGACAGAAGCGGCAAAGGTTTGCAGGTTGACGTTATAGGTTGGGTCAGGATCTGAAACTGCCGACACCATCGACGTTACCTGGGCACCCTGAGTAATCAGAAGAACGTCATTACCGATGTTTAACTCCCTGGCAGCATCGTTATATCTCTCCTGAAGCTCATCAACAGATACGCCGTACAAAGAAGCAAGGTTATTGAAATCAACGTCTTTGTCGAAATTAATGCTCTGCTTATTAGCGGCGTTCTTCAGGAATGCCTCGCCTGACCCACCTTCAACCTTCTCTAGGCTTACGCAGGCGTTATAGCCAGGTTCAAGGAAGCCAATGGCATCATTCGAGTAGTCACCCAAGATGAAAACGCGATCGGGATGCACAAAGCGCTGATTAGTACCGCCGTTTGGCAAGCTCTCAACGTATTTCCACTGCTTTGGCTGCCCGTAGTCTGCCGATTTTTGGTCAGTTACCCACTCGCTGACTGTTAATGACCCAGCCCATGCGATCGTTACCTTTTTGAGTGACTTACCACGAACAACAGGCTGATCCCACGTTCTGGAATCATTGATGTGCAGCAGGATACCTGCATAACGTCCGACCAGGCGGCGGCGGTCAGCTTCAGCAAAGGCTCGCCAGAGGCGCTTAGTGAATACCTTTTTGGTCTTCTTCTCCCAAGCCGTCTCATCCTTGCTCTCGTCGGCATCGTCACCCTCGATGATTTCCGGGTTGGTCTGCCAGCACTTGCCCACCAGCTTCTCAACCGCACCGTGAGCGATACCACCGCGCCGATACAGGGCATAAAGGTTTTCGTAGGTTACCTGCTCAGGGAAGCCATACTCGCACCATGCGGAATGGCGCTTGTTGTCCAGCCCCATCGTTGGTGCCATCAGCCCCATACGGGCGCGCGCCATCCGCGCATCGTTCAACGCATGGTTGACGGCGAGAGTTAATTTGTCAGTCATGGTTTGTCCGTTTGGTTAGCGAAGGCGTTTCGGAATCATCATCCCCACAGGTTGCGATCCATTCAGTTCAGTCAGTGCGTAAACCATCGCATCGAGGCGGTCTGGTGATTTCTTCGCAGTGGCTGGGATGTATTCCATGAGCTGATTCTCCAACACGTAGAGATTTCCGTGATTTGCCACTCGGCCCTGCTCGTAGAGCGCCGATATCGGCTCCGCGCGGGCATACTTCCCTTTGCTGGCATGGACACGAATGATGCGACCTTTGAACCCAGCGTTGCGGAGTGTCTCCTCCGCCATATCTCCGCCCTGGTTCGTCTCAATAACTATCGCGTCAGCTTCGTGTTTCTCATAAGCCGATATGGCTTTCTTGGCCCATCCAGCAGGTGAATATTTACCGCTGTAATCGCCATCCACAGAGAACTGCTTTTTATCACCAGCACCATATGAGCTGGCAGCGACAATACCTGTTTCATCGCTTTCGTCGCTGTTTGTTGCCTGCGGGTCAATGGCTACGACAGTGCGAACCTTATCGTGATGAATTTGCAGTTCGCGTGCCGCGCTGATCATCGCCTCTGTCCACAGAGCGCCTTCTGCATTAAACCTGCGAGGCTTTTGCATATACTGCGCTTCGGCAGTGCGTCTGTGAGAGAACAGCGATACGCGGTGCGATTCATTGTGCTTGAACGGCCACAGCCAGCCATCAGGCAGTCCGTGGTCAATCGGTATGGCGTGGGTGTTTTCAGGGTACTGCGCAGCGTATGGCTGGCTATTGTCGATAATCACCGGCAAGTTCAGGTGATGCCATTTCTCACCACTCCCGCCACGCAGCAGATAGCCGCTCAGGTCGTGGTAGTGGATCCGCTGCATGATGACAATCATCGGCGTCGTCTCGATCGCCAGTCGTGATTTAATTGTCTCGTTAAAGCGGTTGTTGACCCCGTCGCGGACGATCTCAGAGTAAGCGTCGTCCGGCTTAACCGGGTCATCGATAATCAGCGCGCCCTGCCAGCCCGGTTCCATATGGCCGGCACGAAAACCGGTAACCTGCCCGGCAGCAGACGACGCATAAACGCCCCCGCCATGCTCAGTCCACCACATCGCCTTGCTGTCTGCGTCATCGCGCAACGACATCGGCCACATCGACTGGTAGGCCTGCGACTTAATCATGCCGCGCGCGGTGGATGAGTTCAGCAGCGCCAGGTTGTGCGAATAGGACAGGTGCATGAAGCGGGCCCGGCAGTTCAGCGCCAGCCCTCGACCCATCATATTGATGGTCGCCAGTTCCGTTTTCGTGTAGCCCGGCGGAACATTGATGATCAGGCGTTGAATCTCACCATCAATGACGCGGTCCAGCGTCTTCTGAATCACCTTGTGGTGCGGAGCGACAATCATCTTGCCGCCGGTGCGCTGCTTGAAGAAATAACGAGCGTAGTAGAGCCCGTCCTCTTCGCATTCAACCTTACGGGCAAACGCCTTTTGCTCAGCAGTCGTCATCCTCCATCATCTCCTGCCGTGCGGATTTGTATTCCTCTTTGCTCATGGTGATCGTCTGGATGGCGCCACCATTAGGGCCGGAATGTTCAAATTTGTGCTTATTGGTGTAGGCATCTCCGCATTCCTTCGCCGCCTGCTCCATCAGAGAAGCAGCCAGAGCCATGTTTCGCATCTTCTCGGCGCTGGTCATCATCCGGTTGAGCGCGCGAAGACGATAAGCTTTGTTGGCGATCGGGATGTCGCTTAATTCGGTCTGGAACCGGGTGCGAGTCGCGTTGAACAGGTCGATCCATTTCTGACCAAGATTCTTCGCAATCGCCTTGGTGGGATCATATGAGGATACTTGCTGGATACTTATGTCCAGACCGAATTCCTGTTTCACCTGAGAAGCAATTTGCGTTGGGGTGTCAAAGCAGGCTAAAGCCTGAACTATAAAGGCCTTAACCTCCGGTGATAATGCAGCCATTGGTCGCCTCCATAGCTAACTTAATATAACAATTAAGCCAGTTTCAGCATGCACGTTCCGCACGATCTGGCGATATCGATGTGAGCCACTTCTGCTGGCGCATTGGCAGCATCAACGAGCTCCTGCACTTCTTTGCTGGCACCGTATCGACGTACGACACCAATGAATTCTTCGACGTCGTGGTCGCGCAGTGTAAGCACTGGCTGCCCGGTCTCTTTGTTGAACCTTGGCGCACCGAAATCATCAGTGGCCTGGGCGATATGGTAAAGCTCATGCTCTACCAGTGCGCAGAACTCGAGGTCTCTGCATTGTGAGCAGTAATCGGCGGCCAGCGTAATAATGAACTTCGGGATTCGACCGAACCATTCATACATCTGCTGTTCCATTCTGGCTTTCTGCCAACCGCCGGCTCGGAGCATTACCTGTTCGGCCTGGCCGAGGACGTAGCGCCCCTTCTTCGCGAATGAGCCTGATGCCCACATGAAGCAGAGGTCAGCCTCAAGCAGGTGTTCGTGGTCAGGGTTATGGATGCTTCCGGTATCGCTGAGGATTTGGCGGCTTACCCACTCATGCACTTCATTTGCGGGAATGAGCCGGGTGTATGGCTGCCAGCTATCGGAGTCGATGAAGTTAACTGGCGGATATGGCCTGCGCTCGTCATCGTTAGCCATGAGTCACTCCGCTTAAAGCTGCACCGTATCGCTAGTTACGGTTTCGATTTTGAAGCACTTGTTAGTCAGCCAGTCCCAATGAAGTAAAGCTGACAGCATCAGGATCGGCTTCATGTATGGACGAAGAGATACTTTTGAGGTGAATGTTACTGTTTTGCCCATGGGTTACTCCGTTGTTTGTTCTGCTGGCTGTTCGGTCTGCTCTTCCGGCACGGGCGTGAACTCCACGCGCTTCACATCGGCAGGAGCGAAATACAACCACTGCCCCGTCTCTGTTGCCAGCGGCACGAAGCCGTTAACCAGCTCAGGCTGACGTCGTGACATCTTTCCAGTGAAGGTTTCGCCTGTTTGGGTGGTTAGCGTGATTTGGTAGATGTCGGACATGATTACCTCTTTGCCTTGTCGCAGCTGTTGCCCTGCTTCTCAGAAGTGCTTAGCCACTTACGGCTTACCCGTCAGCAAGATTGTTTATCACCGCCTTATTGGGGTTGAGCAATCTGTCCTTGTCGGGAGGATTCGATTTCACGAATAGCTTCAATCTGGCCGTTGCAGTTCTCAATCGAAAGCAGTAGCGCAACGTTGAGCTGCACGCTGTCTCCGAATGTCATTTGTTCTGGTACTTCAGGCACCACGCAATCAATCAGTAGATTTGCGGGTATCGGAGGATTTTTTACCTTTATGGCCTCGCGCACTATCTGCTGCTTTGCGCACCCCGACAACAGCATTAGCAGGGATATACTCAACAGCACATGCATTGCCTTTGAGCGCATCCTTCACCTCTTCTTGCAGTTTCTGGGCTTTCATTTCAGCTGCAGCACGACGACGCGCTTCAGTTGCCACAATCTTGTTCATTACGCCGATCTGCTCTACCAGGCCATCAATCGAGTTAGCCAGGCCTTCGTTCTTCTGTCCGATATCTTTAATCTGCTCAGACAATCGCCCGTTATCTTCACTGAGCTTTTTGTTATCTGAGGCAAGGCGAAGCGTCAGAAGAATGACGATGACTATCGCTGCTATGGTGATGATCTCGCCTATAGGCCACTTCTTAAGCATTCTTCTGGCTCCATGTGCAAACCTGGTATTCAACATCTCGGCGGTTAATCAAGCCTTTCCACTTCTGACCACCGGCAAACACCCAGCGCTTCAGCTCGTCACACGCGCCAGAATAGTCTTTGGCGTTGAGCTTCTTCATGAGCGTTGAGTTAATAGCCGCGTTCGCTCCTACGTTGTAAGCAAAGGAGTAAATTGCAGCGCGTTGCGTTTCAGTGGTGGGAACTTTGATGGCCGGGTCAACTTGTCTTGCTATGCGGGTCAGATCGCTCTTAGTAATCGCATCGCATTCTTTGTCTGTGTATCGCTTGCCGGGGATGATGTCTTTGCCAGTATGTCCATCACAAACCGTGAGAACGCCAACGACATCTTTGTAGGCGACGTATTCCCTACCCTCAAGCCCTCCCTTTCCGGAAAGCATTGCGGTGGCAATAGCGATTGCGCCAGCACCAATTGCGCCAGCTATTTTATTTCTGAGCGCACTATCCATCAGAGTTCCTTCGGAGCTTTTTGTCCGAGTTCAGCAATCACTCTGGCTGTAGCGGAGGGATTGTCTGTGTCTGTTTTGTTTAGGATGTCTTGCAGGATCTTCGTTCGCTTCATCTGCTCACGTTTATTGAGCCGGTAGGTAAGCACGCCGAGGGTGATACTGAATGCGACGCCGATAATGAAGCCCCAATCCTGCAAAGACAGGCTGGCGAAGAAAGCTGCAAGACCAGCGCTACCGTAGGAAGCATTGCTGTATCTCTCATCCATCTTCATGTCTCACCCCCAGAGTTCGGGGATCTGTTCAAAATAGGAATTGACGTGGTTGTTGAGTGAACAAATCCAGGATACATTTTGCGGTAACGTGGTTTGTTCGTTACTAAAGGCATGAGCAAATCAGGCAAGAGGCTGTTGGCGCAGTCTCTTGCCACCCATTTTCACGAAGCCCAGCTCAATGCTGGGTTTTCTTTTTTGCAAAGCGCACCGGCACCGTAGCCACAGCGGATAAGGTGAGGGTATTGTCTGTCTGGTATTTGGTGGGATGCGCTTTCAGAAAGGTCGTGCTTAAAACGCAAAAAGCCCCGAGGCGTGAACCTCAGGGCTTGTTTGTTCTTGGCGATGGCTGAAGTCGCGTTGTTGCCGTCCCCATAAGACCCGGCTCAAGGGTTTCGATGTCCCCGATTCATCAGCACTGTCATCTTGTACTTCATCGCCTTAACGAAGTCAGTTACCCATCGTTAGAGTTCAGATTAAACAAATTTCGCCACTTTGTAAAGTGTGTTTTTCTAGATAAATCCTATTTCGAAGAAAATATTTACTATCGAGTGACTTTGCTCAGCATCTGATTTGCATACTCCTCCTGCTTAATGCACTCACCTACTAGGCTTTCAAAGAAGTCCTTGTATGACCTTCGCCATGTGGTTTCAGGTACATTAATCACCGTAGCGCAGATGTATTGCCGTACTGCATCGGGCAGCAATCTAGCATAACCACGACCATTGCATCGTCCGCACGTTTTATATGCAGGAACGCCACCTTGTAGAATAGTTTTCTCTTTGTCTAAGACCAGGCCTTTACCATTGCACTGACAGGCATTAGTCAACACGCCCTTCCCTTTGCACTTATAGCACAGCACTTTCACCGTTTCCTTGCGTTCTTCCAGATACGGCTGCCCGATGCTTTTCATCGTTATGACTTCAGCATCGACAAACTTCTTACCGCCGCAGCAATCACAGGTTCGCGTACTGGCAGCACTGCGGGAATAGTCAGCAAATGCGAATGTTGCGAGCACTTGCATCACCTTTGGCTTAATATCATTTTCGAGCTTACGTAAGGCGGCAACCTTATCGCAGTGCTCAAGTGCATATTGGGTCAGCAGTTCAATAGCTTTCTCACGGTCATTGCTGCTGATTTCCATCTTTCCTAGAAACGCGCTGTAACCTAACGTGGCGCGACTTTGTGTCATACCCATGGCTGCCATCACATCAGTGCCAGTTAAGGTCTCTGAGGAGGTTGCACGCGGCGTATCGTTTATCTGCGTAGACTTCGCGAAGTGAAATTTGACTGCGTTTTCCAGATTCATCGTGAAATTCTCCAGATCGTGTATGGCCAGGCGATGCCAGCGAAAAGTGATATCCATTTGAGGTTGGTTTTATAGCCAAGCTCTTTCTGCCTGGTATGCGTGTATTCAGTTGTCATTCCGGCCATAAACGCATAGAAAATTAAGAATACGGTTATCATCTACGCCGCCTCCGGGTCATGGTCTGGCTTATTCGTTCCAAGCCGATTACGCACTTCCCTCAACTGCTCGCGCACATAATCAAGGCTGCGCTCAAGCTCCTGCTCTTTGCTAATCAGCACCTGCTCGGTATGCATATCGCGCTGCCGCTGCCATTTGACTTGCTGGATGTTAGTTACTGAGCACATACGGGTTCTCCTACTAAGCTGTCTAACTGGCGACGCATCATCTTTAGCGCTCCATCAGGGAATGGCTGACGGGATAAACCTGCGAAGATGGCGCGGATTTTCTTGTCGCGGATGCGCTTGAGTAACTCGGTTACTGTTGCGCGGATGGTGGCGTTAATCTTGCGGTCTTCGAGCTGGGCGAAACGCACGGATAGCTCGACTGTGACTGGATTGGCCCCTATATTTCCATACACTTTTTATCACTTAACCCATTACTGGTTCGCCGCCGCAGATATTCCCGTGGCGAACGATACCCCAGTGCACTATGCGGATGCCATTCGTTGTAATGTTCGA